>NZ_SCND01000243.1:0-9259 GCF_005503585.1 Pseudomonas sp. 2VD | reverse complement strand
CCCTAGAACCCCCCCTCCCCCAAAAACGCCCGCGCCCAAAACAAGTATCTCGCTACCGTAGAAAGACAATGTTTCCAAAGGCAGTGCAGTTACCCGATCGAATATGGATTCGAAGAATGGAACATCTTGCGAGACTGAGGAATCGGAGGTGAGGAGCCCGACAATCAGTCGATGCACGGTTTCCAGACTGCCAGCCCCGAAGTCTGCAAGGAAAAATACAGATAAACCCAGCCCTGCAAGAAGGAAGGTGAAAAACAAGTATGTCTTTTTGATCAGTTTTAGCCAATAGGCAAAGAATAAGACAATGACGATATTGGCCAGAGCAGCTTTCTGCAGCGACAGCATCGCCCCCAAGCAAAGAAGAAAGAAACATACCACGCGCGCCCAACCCTTTAGATAAAAGAGTGAAGCAAGTGCGGGAACTCCCACCATAACACCATATGCGGTCAAACTTCCTACCAATGATGCAAAACGGGCGCCCCCAGCACGCTCACTGGCTTCAGCGAACCATTCTATAGGTCCAAATACATACTGCCAGAGAAAAGAAAGAGCCGCCAGACTGAAGAAAAATGAAATAAGTTGCATGGGCACTTTTAGATTATCTCTGGCAAGAACCATAGCAACAAAGAGAAGAGGTAATGATGCCCACAACCTGAAAATCCCTATGGAATAGTCTCCATATAGATCGAACCATAACACCGAAACGAGCGAGGCATACGTCCAGAAGAAAATAACAAATATTCCTAATGCGCTATATTTAATATCCCTCCAGTTATTAATAAATAAGAGAAAAAACAGCCCACAAAACCCAGCAAGAACTAAATAATACGCACCGGATAGATTTCGGAGAATATGAAAGAGAAACACAAAAAGGAGAACCAGAGCAACGCTTCTCTGCTTCACGAGTACCACCCATCTTTGTTTGCTTTCTCTTTGGAAAGTTTCGACTTTCTATCGAGAACCCCCTTCCGATAGGATGAGGCCAAAACGAGCCTATAAGCAGCTCTAGAGTAGAGCCATCGAATAGAGTCCGTTTTCTCTAGAGAATGAATAAGAATATTTGAAAACTTTGACTCCAGCGCAAGACACAGCACTGCTCTGAATAGACTCTGAAACTTGCTTGACAAAGCAAAGCCCGGCTCCATCCATCGTATAGGACCAAGAGTCTCAAGGTCATCAGTTGTTGCAACTTTCATGAATTCCGGCATTCCGTCACGGGCGGCATGATAGTACTTGCGACAGAACTTCGAAATACTGCCTTCCGGTTCGACATGCTCGATTTCAGCCCGACAAGGAAGAACAGAATAACCAAGCTTGCCAACCCTTAACCCAAACTCCGTATCTTCAAAGCCGTATCCAACAAATCGCTCATCAAAAAGAGCATTATCTTGGAGCAGAATATCCCTCTCAGCAAGCATATTCATGGTAACAATAGTTTTATACCCCAAGGAGTTCGGCAGCGGCTTGTCAGCAGAGAAGTGACAACTATCCCTATAGCGATAGTAATTACTCGTCGACACCAATGAGCAAGAAAATCTGACACCACCGCACCAGATAACGCGTTCCCCCCTTCGAGAGTTAGCAGCGTTCAGAAAATTCGAGAGATGAGCAGGATCTGGCACACAATCATCATCAAGAAGCACTACGTAGCGCCCCTTCGCTAAACGAACGCCTTTATTTCGTTTTGCACTAGCCGAATTCAGCTCGGCCTGCTCAAGACGGACGTTGAAGCCCTGAACCGCTTCGAACTCGCGGACCACATCGGGTGTTTCATCACCACTATTACTGTCGACAACAATAACTTCAAAATCCTTAAAAGCCAGAGACTGCGCTACAAGGCCGGCCAGGACCAATTTTAGTTCCTTGGGACGACGCCAAGTACTAACGACGACACTCAACAACATCAAAGTCCCCTTTTCTCTCTCAACTTAACCGTGGCCAGGAAAAACATTCCCATCCCCAAAGAGACCTCTGTAACGACCAGCGTCCACGCTCCAAAAAGCTCATCCCCCCAAAGCGCCAAGAGGATAAATGTTAATACCCCGCCCAATTCCGCAAAAAAAATTGCTCGCAAATATACACCATCATACCCAGAAGGAACAAGAGTCAACCCTCCATACAGAACACCAATACAAGCAAACACTGGCACTATCGAAAACATTCTTATTACAACAGTTAGACCTCTGGACTGTTCCGGGAATAGGAGATATGAAATGTATTCAGAAAATAAGAAAAGAAATAAACAACTAGGAATAGCTATTAGTAACATCAGACCTAGCGCTTTCCTTCTTAAACTGCCGACTGCCGGGTCGGCACTCGCATACATCCTGCTAAAAGTCGGAAATAGAGCGCTAGCTATGGGTGAAGTAGCAGCCGCGATCCCGCGAAGGAATTTATCCGCAGTAGAAAGCACTCCGGCCGCGGAGGCTCCACCAACAACACCAACCGCCGCAACGAGCACTTGCATGTGCAAGCTAAGAAAAGCCAGAGAAAGAAAAGATCGAGCACCGTCACGCAATATATCGAGAATTCTGTCTTTCTCGAGAACCGGGCGCCACCGTATTCCCATAGAAAATAAAATACAACAGAGAGCACTTCCACCTATGACATAGGAAAAACCAAACCCCAACGAAGCCAGCACAAGGTCAGAATCCTTCGTGACAAAAAAAACGACCAATAGGAAATAAAATACCTTAGACAAAAAATTGGTAAGCGCCAACCATCCAAACAGCGCTCTTCCCTGAAAGAACCATACTGCTTGAAGATAATTTCCAACTACTGCCGGAAGAGCAGCCGCAACCAATACAAGCAAGGGGATTGGTAAAATAGAAGATACAGCCAAAATGGCCAGCACTAAAAGTGAAAGCAGCAACAATAAGAATCTAGCACTCTGTACAACAGAAAAGAAGCTAGACAGTTCAACTTTGTTATCGATAATGGCAGCCTTTCTTGATCCTGCCAGAATAAATCCAAAGTCTACCAGTTGACATAGAATGACAGCCACGGCCTGGGCAATCACCAATTGGCCAAACGCTTCGCTTGACAATGTTCTCGTGAGAAAAGGAATCGCAGCAAGAGGCAAAAGATAGTTGCTGCCCATGGATATACCGGAGTAGAAAACGCCCCGCCTTATTGACATTCTACTCGATACCCCCTAATACAATTCAACAACTACAACAAGTAAACCCTGATGCCAGTAAGTGGCATCAGGGTTTAGATCAAAACTTAGCGAAGAGAGCCATCGCTACGAAGCTTCCTTATAAAACCAGCGAGCACTGCGAGTAGAATTCCAATTATCAATCCTGCCAAAGTACCTATAGTAACTATAAGAATCTTCTTCGGCTTAATGGGTTGATTTGAAAAAGAGAGTCCCTCGTCTTCCTTGTAGACAGCCACCGCATCAGAATCCACAGACAAACTGGAGTTCCAAGATAGTTTCTCTTGGAGAGTTCTCAACTCAGGAATGAATGGAGCATCTACACTACGCGACTCAAGATTGTTGATTTCAGCGCGCAGCGCCTTAGCTCCTCGCATGTACATCAAGTCACCATCCATGATCGAGGAGAGTTGTTGCTCGGACGCCCCTTCTATTAATGGCGGGCCATCTATCTTGAGCGACTCCGCAATCAGCAATGCCTCCTTCAAACGTGCAATTCTATCATCACGGCGGCCCTTCGCCATATTCTGCAGCACGGTTATGCGGCTCTGCATTGCAGCATTTCTTACCTGGAAATCTCTACCTGCACTATCAATAACCTCATGCACGGCCCGATCCGCAGCCAAACGCACGAAAGCTTGTGCCCATGTAGCAAGAACCTCTCGCTTCGTGCCCTCCACAATTACCGTATAACGGTCTGCATCTGGCTTGTTAGCAGGATCAATCTTTACCTCTTTGGAGAACTTCTTATAAAACTCCTCCTGCTCATCTTCGCTTTCCGCTCCCTCACCCACCTGGGGAAGGTATATCTTATAGAAGAACTCTTTTTTATTCTCATCCGAAAGCAGATTGCGCGAAAAGATCGCATAGATACTTCTAACAGTATATGCATCTAGGCCATTCTCCCTTCTACCAACATTGAAACCTTCGATAGACCCAAGAGCAGGAGGCACTACTGCAACCCTATATTCATATACAGGCTTACTCAGATACGCATAGGTAAAAGACCCGATTAATGCAAGAAGAGTAGTCAGAAGAATCAGAACCTTGTTAACCCAAAGCTCCTTGACCAGCTTCACCAGGTCAACCTCACCATCAGCCGTCATCAAAGAAGAATTCTGCTTATTCACATTCAGTCCATCATCAGTCAATCGGAAACTCTATCAGGGGAAAAGCCCAACAAGATATATTGGACACCACGATCCCCGACAAGTTCTACACGGAAGGTTGTCTTGACGACTTATGATGCGCAAAGCCTGCAAAAACTCCAAAAAACCAACCGAGCAGACCGCCCGCAACAAACACCAATGAAAATAACAATGCACTCGGAATCGCAGGCGTCTCCCACCCCAAGAAGGAAAATTGGATAAGAGCACGATTTTCCAAAGTAAAAATAATTGCCGACAAGGCCACAACCACTATCAGTAGCCCAACAAGCATTCTTTTAAGCGTGCGCATGAATACCTCCATACCAAGCAGGTCAAGCCTCTAAACAGCCTTATTCCGGCTCGTTGACCCGATCCCGCAACTCCTTGCCCGGCTTGAAGTGCGGCACGAACTTGCCGTCGAGGCGTACCGACTCCCCGGTCTTGGGGTTGCGACCGACGCGCGGGGCGCGGTAGTGCAAGGAAAAGCTGCCGAAACCACGGATCTCGATCCGGTCCCCGGTCGCCAGGGCCTGGGACATTTGCTCCAGCATGGTCTTGATTGCCAACTCGACATCCTTCGCGGACAGTTGCCCCTGATGGGTAACGATCCGTTCGATCAACTCCGACTTGGTCATGGTTTTCCCTTCTTTTTCAAGCGGCTAGATCAGCTCAGGTCTCTTTTAGCATGCTGATCAGTCTTTGAACAGGTCCAAGAAGGGGAAAACGAAAAAGGGCGGCCTAGGCCGCCCTTTTTCATGATGGATCAGAGACTTAGCCCTGATTCTCCATCTGAGCACGGATCAGATCACCGATGGTGGTCGGACCAGCGCTTTCTACTTCCTGCTTACGCAGTTCTTTCATTGCGTCCTTCTCGTCGTCGACGTCCTTGGACTTGACGGAGAGGCTGATGACGCGGCTCTTGCGGTCGATGCTGATGATCTTGGCTTCGACTTCCTCGCCTTCCTTCAGGACGTTGCGCGCGTCTTCGACGCGGTCACGGCTGATTTCGGAAGCCTTCAGGATACCTTCGATGTCGTCGCCCAGGCTGATGACAGCGCCCTTGGCGTCGACTTCCTTCACGGTACCGCGGACGATGCTGCCTTTCTCGTGCAGGGACGCGTAGTTGGAGAACGGATCGTCTTCCAGCTGCTTGATGCCCAGGGAGATGCGCTCGCGCTCCGGGTCGACCGACAGGATGACGGTTTCCAGCTCGTCGCCCTTCTTGAAGCGACGTACGGCTTCTTCGCCGACTTCGTTCCAGGAGATGTCGGACAGGTGGACCAGGCCGTCGATGCCGCCGTCCAGACCGATGAAGATACCGAAGTCGGTGATCGACTTGATGGTACCGGAGATACGGTCACCCTTGTTGAACTGGCTGGAGAAGTCTTCCCACGGGTTGGATTTGCACTGCTTGATACCCAGGGAGATACGACGACGCTCTTCGTCGATGTCCAGAACCTGAACTTCCACTTCGTCGCCAACCTGGACGACTTTCGACGGATGGATGTTCTTGTTGGTCCAGTCCATTTCGGAGACGTGTACCAGGCCTTCCACGCCCTCTTCCAGCTCGGCGAAGCAGCCGTAGTCGGTGAGGTTGGTGACGCGGGCCATGACGCGGGTGCCTTCCGGGTAACGCGCCTTGATGGCAACCCACGGGTCTTCGCCCAGTTGCTTCAGGCCCAGGGATACACGGTTGCGCTCGCGGTCGAACTTCAGGACCTTGACGTCGATCTCGTCGCCAACGTTGACGATCTCGGACGGATGCTTGATGCGCTTCCAGGCCATGTCGGTGATGTGCAGCAGGCCGTCTACGCCGCCCAGGTCCACGAATGCGCCGTAGTCGGTGAGGTTCTTGACGATGCCCTTGACCTGCTGGCCTTCCTGCAGCGATTCCAGCAGAGCTTCACGCTCGGCGCTGTTCTCGGCTTCCAGGACGCTGCGGCGGGAAACGACAACGTTGTTGCGCTTCTGGTCGAGCTTGATGACCTTGAACTCGAGCTCTTTGCCTTCCAGGTGGGTGGTGTCGCGAACCGGACGCACGTCGACCAGCGAACCCGGCAGGAACGCGCGGATGCCGTTGACGTCGACGGTGAAACCGCCCTTGACCTTGCCGTTGATGACGCCCTTGACCACTTCGTCGGCAGCGAAAGCCGCTTCCAGAACAATCCAGCTCTCGGCGCGCTTGGCTTTCTCGCGGGACAGCTTGGTCTCGCCAAAGCCGTCTTCTACCGCGTCCAGTGCGACGTGGACTTCGTCACCCACCTTGATGGTCAGTTCGCCCTGTTCGTTGTAGAACTGCTCGACCGGGATGACGCCCTCGGATTTCAGACCGGCATGGACGGTGACCCAGTCACCATCGATGTCGACCACGATGCCGGTGATGATGGCACCCGGCTGCATGTCGAGGGATTTCAGACTTTCTTCAAAGAGTTCTGCGAAGCTTTCGCTCATGTTCATACCTGTAGTCAAAGGCCCGGAAGGGCCCGATTCCGCATCACCAGCCAATGCGGTCAAGTCATTAAATGAAGCCGCAGGACAATTTGCTGGTTTCCTGCTAGCTTCTGATTGCACTCCCGAATGGGAATGCCCAGTTGGGTTGTTCTGCGATGGCGCCAGGCAAGTCGGGAGGCAACCCTCGCCGCACCTGCAAAACGCCACAACATAAGGTCTGGAATATTAGCAACCAGGCCCTGTATCGTCAATTCCCGCGCCGAAACCTCAGACGTCCCAGCCCTGCCGCTCGCAGTGCCGGATGATCGTCTCGACCACCGCCTCGATGCTCATTTCGGTGGAGTCCAGCAGGATCGCGTCATCGGCCGGTTTCAGCGGCGCGACCGCGCGCTGGCTGTCGCGCTCGTCGCGCTCGCGGATTTCTTCCAGCAAGGCAGACTGGTCGACATCCGCGCCCTTCGCCTTCAACTGCAGGTAGCGTCGACGCGCACGCTCCTCCGCCGAGGCGGTGAGGAAGATCTTCAGAGGCGCATCGGGAAACACCACGGTGCCCATGTCGCGGCCGTCGGCCACCAACCCCGGCGCTTCGAGGAACGCCCGCTGGCGCTGCAGCAACGCATCGCGCACGGCCGGTAAGGCGGCGACCTGCGAGGCGCCGGCACCGACCTGCTCGGTACGGATCACATCGGTCACTTCCTCGCCTTCGAGAATGATGCGCTGCCCATGGCTGCCATCGGCAGCGACGAACTGCACATCGAGGTGCGCAGCCAGGACCTTCAGCGCCTCTTCATTGGTCAGGTCGACACCATGGTTGACCGCGGCGAACGCCAACAGCCGATAAAGCGCCCCGGAATCCAGCAGGTTCCAGCCCAGGCGCCGGGCGAGCAGCCCGGCGACCGTGCCCTTGCCGGCGCCACTGGGGCCATCGATGGCGAGCATCGGTACAGCGCCGTTCATCAATTGTTCTCCACGGCGACCCGGATACCGGTCTGGGCACACAGGGCGAGGAAGTTGGGGAAGGAGGTGGCGACGTTGGCGCAGTCGTGGATGCGGATCGGCCCGCTGGCGCACAGCGAAGCGACGCTGAAGGACATGGCGATACGGTGGTCGCCGTGCGCCCAGACTTCGCCGCCACCGAACGCACCACCCTCAATGACGATGCCATCCGGGGTCGGCTCGGCCTTCACGCCCAGGGCCTTCAGGCCGTCGGCCATGACCTGGATACGGTCCGACTCCTTGACCCGCAGCTCTTCGGCGCCACGCAGGACGGTGCGCCCCTCGGCGCAGGCGGCAGCCACGAAGAGTACCGGGAACTCGTCGATGGCCAGTGGCACCAGGTCCTCGGGAATGTCGATGCCCTTGAGCCGCGCGGAGCGCACGCGGATGTCGGCGACCGGCTCGCCGCCGACCTCGCGCTGGTTTTCCAGGCTCAGGTCACCACCCATCAGGCGCAGGATCTCGATGACGCCGACGCGCGTCGGGTTGATGCCGACGTGCTGCAGGACCAGTTCCGAACCCTCGGCGAAACTGGCGGCAACCAGGAAGAAGGCTGCCGAGGAAATGTCGGCCGGGACCTCGATATGGGTGGCGCTCAACTTGTGCCCGGATTCGACCTTGGCGGTGCTGCCCTCGACCTCCACCGGATAGCCGAAGCCGCGCAGCATGCGCTCGGTGTGGTCGCGGGTCGGCGCCGGCTCGGTGACCGAGGTCTCACCCGCGGCGTAGAGCCCGGCGAGCAACAGGCAGGACTTCACCTGGGCGCTGGCCATCGGCATGTCGTAATGCATACCGGTGAGGCGCTGGCCGCCGCGAATGGTCATCGGCGGACGGCCTTCCGGCCCCGTCTCGATTACCGCGCCCATCTCGCGCAGCGGCTTGGCTACGCGATTCATCGGCCGCTTGGAAAGGGAAGCGTCGCCGGTCAGGGTGCTGTCGAACGGCTGGGCCGCCAGCAGACCGCTGAGCAGACGCATGGAAGTACCGGAGTTACCCAGGTAGATCGGCCCAGGCGGCGCCTTGAGGCCGTGCAGGCCAACGCCATGGACGGTGACGCGGCCGTTCTGCGGCCCCTCGATCACCACTCCCATGTCGCGGAACGCCTGGATGGTTGCCAGTGCGTCCTCGCCCTCGAGGAAGCCCTCCACTTCGGTGGTGCCTTCGGCCAGGGAGCCGAGCATGATCGAGCGATGGGAGATCGACTTGTCGCCCGGTACCCGGATGGTTCCGGACAGGCTGCCGCCCGGCTGGGCCAGATAAATCAGGTCGTTGTTGTGCATGGCGTCCACATAGGCCCGACGGGCCAGGATTTTGCTGAAATGCTCACGGGCTACCCGGGCGCGCGTGAAAACGCCCAACAACTGGTGCCCGTCCCCAGTGTCGACGGCCTCGCGCAGCGCGTCGAGGTCGTCACGAAAAACATCCAGTGTACGCAGCACCGCCTCGCGATTGGCGAGAAAGATGTCGTGCCACATCACCGGGTCGCTGCCGGCGATACGTGTGAAAT
>NZ_SCND01000242.1:0-9259 GCF_005503585.1 Pseudomonas sp. 2VD | reverse complement strand
ATCCGGGCTTCCAGCTCCTGGATCTTTTGCTGCTCAGGCGTCAACGCCTTGCTCTTCGGGGTCACACCCTGGCGCTCCGCCTCGAGCTGCTTCACCCAACGGCGCAAGGCCGAATCCACCACCCCCAGCGAACGGCAGGCGTCGATATGGCTGTAGCCTTGGTCCAACACCAGGGCCGCGGCCTCTCGTTTGAACTCGGCGGAAAACGTACGTCGTTGCTTGCTCATCAGACACCTCTCTCACGGCGAGGATTCTCGCCTAAATCGGTGTCCGGGATCAGTAGACCACTACACGCTTCGCGGGCCTACGCTCTGCGTCACTACCTAACGGTAGTGACGCAGAGCTATCCCACCTCTCTACCTCGTCCAGACAAAAGCACTCACAGTACCCCCGGGTTCCCCCTGAAATTCCCCTTGTCGCCGTTCGATGCCGCTCTCTGTCCCTAAGGAGCGAGTTGAGGAGTCCCCTTTCTAGCCTTTCGCGACCCCAGATATCCCCCAGAAATCCCTTTGCTTGCCGTTTATCGATCTTAACGGTCCCTGGATAATAAATGAGAGTTTGAGGGTAAGGGAGAGAGAGGTATACGCCGCGCGTTCATGTCGATTAATTGGCGCGAAAGCTAAGCCCCGAAATTTGGGCTTGTTTGCACCCAATAGTGCAAGTAGAACTCACGCTGAATGGCCATAAAGCCTCAGGGCAGCGTTTTTAAATTTAAACAGATGCGGATATAGCTCTGATCCTGCAAATGCGCAATGGCGAGTAGAGGGCATGAAAAAAGCCCAGCTCTCTGGTATTTGAGGAGCTGGGCTATAATGAGGTGCTTTTGGGATGTCTCAGGTGGCGATGTATCTGTATTACGCTACATCTCTCTCGGTTTCTATTAATTGGAGGCCTTGAGGTGAAACTCCTTCAAGCTCTAAAGTCCGACGGATTAATCGGTCGAGTTGATCTAGCTGCCTATCATTTCCCAGTACTATACCGCACGCTTGAAGGGAGGGGCTGACAGGTGCCTCCCCAAAAACACCTAGCGGGCCATAGTGAAAGCCTCTGAAACCGGCTTTGTCATCAGGGTACAGAATAGACATCGACGAGACTAGTGGTTCATTCTGGCCAAACCTATGTATGCCATGGACATACTTCATGGTTAAGTCTGGCAGATAATCGATAAAAGCCTTGTTGGCGTAGCTGTATTTTGCGTCAAGTATTATTAGCCTGACTTTCCCTTGTGGGTTTTTTATTTGTATTACAATATCTGGGACTCGCTTGCTGTTTGCCCCGCTTTGGCTTCTTTGCCTAATGGAGCGGTTGTCCTTATTTACCGTGAAGGCCTCACCGTTTACGATGTGCTCTGGATGACGGTTATTGTGATTTAGAGTCCAGTATTCAGGCTCTTTGATCACCTCAATCTCGTTGTTTCCTTTGTCCGTAAAGGAGGTTTTTAGTGTGCGCTCTTTGGTTTTTACGCTCTCGTGGGTGGGGGTGTGTAAGAATTTATTTGTTACTTCTAATACTCGGAAGTAGCAGTAGGCCTCAAAGAGCATGGGGATGCTCTCAATTGCAAACAGGTTTTCATAAGCCGTCCAGTCTATCTTTCCTTTTTCATGCCACTTGATAATTTCTACGAAAAGATCGCGGTAGGCCGGTTTGCATTGTGTCTTTGGCGTAATGATCGGCCGCTCATGTATTGGATGTTTGACGAAGAGCTGCCTGTCTACAACGATTTTGTACTGATTTAGGGTCGACAAGATTGCGTCGATTTTGTTTATCTGGGTTCCCATTAGTTGTGCTTTGAAGCGAGTTACCTTTTCAAAGAAAGAAACGTATCCGTTGGGGATGGTGGAATTAGATCCGTGTCTGGTTAGCTCGGACTCCATTCTGTTTCCTAGATTCTGAGCTGTTCGGATTAGTAAATCTATAAAGCCATGAATGACGCGATTTTCATATATATCGGTTTGCTCTTCAAGCACCGGGAGCAGTAGGCCTGATGCTTTGAAGTGATCGCCATCGTAGTATACGTGGGCGTCCTCTGGATGGTCAGTCGGTTGTAGTACTGAAAGATTTTCAACCAGCCAGCCGATGGATGAGTCATCTAGTTCCTCTCGGCCTGTTAAAGGAACTAATTTTTGCTCCGGAACTAGCCGTGTGAGAGGCGATCTCAATACATGAGGAAGGAGCTCCTTCAGCGCTGCGATTGCATGCTCCAATCGTTCGAATGTGTAGCTCGGTGAAACTGCTCCCTCTTCAAATCCCACTGTGTGTCGTGTGGCACTGAATACGGAGTGTAAAGCTTCACTAGAAATGCTCGCCAAATACTCAAACATTCTTTCGACTTTGTCGGCAGAGCTTTTTGTGGCTACAACTTGAATTGGCTGAAAGTTTAATAGTTCAGATATCTCACCATTTTCATCATTAAGCAGAAGGTTAAGTTCGGCTACGCCAAAGTAATTCCAAAATAGTTTGCTGGCGGTTATGTTGGAGT
Source organism: Pseudomonas sp. 2VD (assembly GCF_005503585.1). NCBI lineage: Bacteria > Pseudomonadati > Pseudomonadota > Gammaproteobacteria > Pseudomonadales > Pseudomonadaceae > Pseudomonas > Pseudomonas sp. 2VD. The sequence goes on along the minus strand of NZ_SCND01000242.1, from coordinate 6,780 downwards.
TGGTGTCGGGTATCCAGGAAAATTTAACAGAATCTGGATGCTCCGGAGGGTAAGATGCGTGCGATGTTGGAATGCTGTGCTGATATAGCTCTAGAATGGAGGAGCGATATAGGCGCGGAACTGTTATGTCAAACTTGATTTCTTCATCTTCGAGAACCCAAGGGATATCAGCATTTTTCGCCTCAGATCTTTTTTGAAGCGTTATGACCTGCCCCTTTCGGGCGCCAGTCATGATGGTTAGTATAAGCTCCATAATCCTTCCTAGAAGAATGAATAGGTGCCGCTGAAATCGTTTCCACTTGTCAGGATTCGCTCGAGATGCTTGTTAGAGCGAGGATGGTTCTTACCAAGTACCTCTTGGATCTTTATTATTCTGTTTCTGAACTTTGAGCCGTATCCTTCGATGTGAGGGAGAATGTGTTGTGATACGGAGAAATCGAATGCGGTGTCTGGATCCATTAGCTCGTTGGTCACAGCGGCAGCACAATAGTTAGTGATGGCCGATCGCTTGCGATGAGAGATGCTTATCGACTGGCCTAGCTCAGCATCTCGCTGGCTTAGTATTGTCACAAGCGTGTCAAGCATGTCTTTATGGATCGTGGATAGCTCCGCTTCGTCTCCCTGATATTTGAAGAATTTCTCAAATAGTGAGTAATCGATTGCTCCGTCGAGCATTAGGTCCTCGGTTTCGAACCCATAATCAATATCTACTTCATGGTCTATAGATATGACTGGCACCCGATCAATTAACCGTGAGGAGAGACGCTCAGTTGTAGAGTCGTGATTGATTGTGGCAATGAAACGCACATTTTGGGGGACTTGCAGGTAGCGTTTATCAGGGTCTGGCATGCCGGTATCGATTGGGCGATTGCGCCCTTCAGCATCGCACATGCCGAGGAAGTCAGACCAATAGTGTTCCATTGGTGAGAGGTTTGCTTCATCAAGAAGGACCATCTGGAGGGTACGTGCTCCTCCGTCATTCCGGTTGAGAAAGTCATATAATCCGGTTCGTGCTCGCTGATATGTACTGTTTAGGCTGTTATAGAAGCCCAAAATATCACGGCCGGATACCCATCCTCGAGAGACCGGCATATACAGGAAGTTTTTATGGTCCTCTGGGGAACCTAACTGTAAGGCTTTTGCAAGACGGACAACTGTAGAGGTTTTTCCAACCCCAGGAGGTCCGGCGAGTACAGTAAGGAAGGATTGAGTAGTACTAATCAGGAGGTTACTGAGTTCGGCGCTTGAAAAAGTCTTTCCGTTGTCCCAGTCCAAATGACTTCTGATTTTGTCCACCAAGTCTGCTGCATTGGCGGGTATGCTAGAGGCAAAGTCGACAGGAGCAAATTCGATGTTTGGCCCTTGAGTGATGTTTCCGCCCTTTAATACTCGACCAATTACATGGTATTCACTAATTCTCTTGGAAAGCTCATCCGTATTTTGCAATTGATCTTGGTAAGATTTTGCCGCAGCTTCTAGGCGCTTGTTGTTCTCTTGAAGGAAAATATCTCGACGTTCCATCTCAGCGATATTATTTGCAATTCCTAGTCGGCTGCAGATTTCCTCAAGCTCAGTGTTTTTTTGCTCTAATGACTTCTCTTTAGCGCTAATCTCATCCTGAAGCGATTCCTCTCGAGCCCGCATTAGTTGTTGGATTTGTTCATCTGCTTCGGCGTTTACTTCAGCAATTTTCTTTTCGGACTCAATTTTGGCTTTTTCAACTCGCCCGTGAACGTTGGTTAATTCATCCTGTTTAGTTTTTATCTGGTTCTCAATGGTGTTTAACTTCTGCTTCAATTCCGTTTCCATTCGGTCAACGTCAGCAGTTATTTTTTGGATCTGAGTACCGAGTAGACTTTTTTGGTTTTCCTCAACGTATTGGGTCAGAAAACGAGAGCCAGTTGTTGAGTCAAAGTAGTCTTTTACTATTTGGTATCCAATGTCAGACTCGTTAAGGTATCGATCAAGTATTCCTTTTAGTCGTTCGAGGCGCTCGTCTTTAACATGAGCAGCTCGTCGTAGACGCTCAAAGTCTGATATCGATGTAGACAGCTTTTCCGCTTCTTTCCTTGAAAGAGTCTTGGCGTTCTTGCCAAATTGCAGCTTATTAAAGTGTCGAATTAGCTTTCGATCACTCATGAAATCGTGCGTGGAGTGACGGTGATTTGCTAGTTCGTTAGCTGAACTTATGAATGCGCAGCTTTGGTTATTAATGTTTAGGTGAATTAAGCTTTCTGATAGTTCTCTAGTATCAAACACACCTAAGTAGTCGGCCCCAAAAGATAGCTTTGGTGTTGCTGCTGCCTCAACTACTTGTACGGAATCGCCAGGGACCGTTGAAGCTTGTACTGGACCGTAAACTTTATGTTCTGACTCGTCTAGAATGAAGAAGAGGCCCGAAGGTGCTTTAACTGAATCGGGAAGAACACCTGTTTCAATAGGAGGCAGTTGGCATTGTATAACGGGCAGGAAGCTATTTGCTGGCAGAGGAACAATGTCTTTTCCCATGGCCCAATAGCGGTCGATTCCATGATCTTCAGTTTTCTGCTCGTCTTTATGATACTCCTTAATAAGGAATAACTCACCTTCTTCATGGGAGGTGTCTATAGAGGAGTAGCCTTTTGATATATATATCCCGGACGGAAATCTGGTTCTGTCTAGTGTTTTGTAGCTTCCGTCTTCGTTTGCAATTAAGACTGGTTTTACCACTCCGCGATCATCGCCTACTACTCTATCTTTATAGGCTACAAGACTTTCTGACTTGATCATTTGATTTGGCTCGTTATGGTTTCTAAGGATTTATAGATTTTTTTATATTTGTAGTTTTTTATGGGCGATATTTAGAGTTTCACTCCGGTGGTTGGCGGTTTTGAAGTTCTCGGGGGTGCGTGGTGTATATTGCTGTTCGCCGCCTTATATGTGTGGCGGAAATTTTTCGGCTTTCTTGAGTGGTGGTTTTTGCTGAGTCGAGCTTGTAGCTAAATAGTTGCTCAGCGACCCATTTAAAGGTTTCTGGAATCTGTGAGTGGCAGTTCCGGGACGGAGCTACTAATTTAGGGGAATGGTACGTAAGTAAAGGAGGGCCAGGGTTGGCTTGCACTTGGGGTATAGAGAACTTATTAACCCAGCCTACTTTTAACATCGCTCATTCCTTGAGTCATTGGACAGTGCCATAGTGCCAGCAGTCTGCCTTATTTCTAGAGATCTGAACAGGCTCATCTCATTGTCGGCCAGCTCTGTCGGACGTGCTCAACCGGCGATGACGTAGGTGACCGTACTCAATATGGTGGTCCAGGCTAGGCGACTTTCCGTTGCCATAGCGTGGTGTAATGACCTGATGAGGCTACGCCATTAGTAATACGCACGGACTTGTCTCACGTACCTCGCCGTCGTCGTGAAATTGCGACGAGGCATGGTCTGCTCGGCCTGATGCTTGATCTTGGCACTCTTATAGGTTGGTGGGCTTGCCTGCTCGATACCAGCTTGCTCGGCTCATTCCAAAGGTTTCCCAGGGTTTCTGCCGATTCAAGGAGCCGTTTTCATAGGTTTCCCTATCTACGGCGCCGGCGGCCCGCCTTCGGACTGTCTCACGCTTCCGATGGCGTTCTGCAGCAATCCCCGAGTCTATGATGGTCCTCAGATGCCGCTGCTCATCGGATGTGATTTGATACAGGTTGATGAGGGTGTCATTTTTCGGCGTGTACAGAGGCGCAAAATTCTTGCCGCCCAGCGTGATCCTCTTTCCGGCCTCGTACTCCTTGGCCTTGCTATAGAGTGTCATCAACTCCCTAGAGCTATATGACCAAGACGGGTCTAGCTCGAATGCTAGTGCCGCTGATTCGTGGAACATCTGACTGCTGTGCGTTGCGCCGGATAGCAGCAGGAAATTCAGACGCCAGAATAGGTGTTTCATCCGCTCACCCTCCCTGACGCCGCCGCGCAGAACGGCCAACGTGCGTAGATCTTCGAGCCGGTGCCATGCGAGCTGTCGGCTGGAGAAGCTGCGTAGATTGTTGTATTTGCCGCCGAGCAATACCTTGAGCTGTTGGCGCTCCTTCCGCTCACGGCGTTGTTGTTCAATGGTCCATCTGGCCACCGGTAGCAGTACTTCCGCCAGATACTCGAAGCTGTAGCAGGCCGGCTCGCCACGTTGGTTAGTCTCAACGTGGACGACGCGGCACACGTTGCCGGATTTGGTGTTCACCGTATCGACCAATCGCAGTACACGTGAAGCGTCCTTGGCCTGGAGATCGGCCCCGAGGCTGGTCAGTCTATCTACTAGGTAGCGCTGGCAGGCGTTCCAGCGTGGTAAGGCGTGCCTCGGTAACGCGCCGTCGAGCAGCCATTTCGCTTGGATACCGCGGCCGCTATAGATCAGTAGGGAGGGTGCGGGGATGCCTTCCAACCTGCAGTAGTACAAAACGCTCTCTGCTAGTTGCTCGGGTGTCCTGCCGACGGACCACGATAGTCGGTACGTATCCAAGTCCGCGAACAGTAGACCTATTCGAGCTAGATTGACGACTCGACGATTAGGGCGAATGAACTCAGCCTGAGATATCCATGTGTCGCGTAGCGGGTCTACAAGGGGCAAAATCTTGTCCATTTTTGACAGTGGATGGGACGATTGGGCCATTTTGCTTCGCTGCTGGACCAACAGAGAAAAGTACCCAGTACGTGCCTGCTCGTGAAACAAGCTGGCTTCCTCCACGGCGCTGAATAGCGGCAGAGTCGACGTTTCCATCAGCCGCGACTCAGTGCTGTGTGTCTGTTGCGCTACCTGCGAGAAGTGCGGCCACGTCGCACACGCGGAAGTACACTCGGCGCCCGAGTCGGACTTTTGTGGCGTTGACCTGGCGAGAGAATTCCGACTTGGTCGAGAGGGTGAACTTCAGTCCGCCTGGGCTGCGATGAAGTAGCTGTGCGAGTTGGTCCAGGGTCAGAAGGGGACCAAATGTCGAAAGCAGATGTTGTTCGAGAGTCATAGGGCATATCCGGTTGATGGGTATGCCCAAACAGTGGGATGCGAGTGCCCCTTTTAAGGTTCCTCCCCGGTTCCGCATTGCGGCCCCGGGAGAGGGAGAGATTGCCTTGGCCTAATACTGAGCCAGGGCAGGCGGTGCAGCGAAATTCGCAACCACAGTACCTATGTGATCGGTCGCTTGGGATAGATGCAGCTGAGGTCAGTTTCGCATGCGAAACCGATAGCTGAAGTCAGTCACTGCTTGTGGATGCTATCCAGGCGACCGACGAGATCTTCGGCACGTAGGTGGGTGTAACGGCGAAGCATCTGCATGGACTTGTGGCCGCTGATGGCAGAAACCTCCTGGTCTGACAGGCCACCCTCGACCAGTCGACTGACGGCCTCATGCCGTAGATCGTGGAAGTGGAAATCGGCCAGGTTCTCCCGTTTCTTGATCAGGCCCCAGGTTTTGCTAAAGGCATAGGGGCGGCGTTTTTTGTCTTTCCCTGGCTGGCCAAAAAACACTAGGTGGCAGTCCATGGGGCGAGCCGGATTTTCCAAGGCCATCCGGAATGTCTCAGTGGCCAGCTTTGTGAGTGGTACGGTCCGGGCGCTGTCGTTCTTCGTGTCGGAAAGGCGTACCACGCGCTTCTCGAGATCAACCTGCTGGCAACGTAACCCCGTGATTTCTGACGAGCGCATGCTGGTTTCTAGTGCGATGCATACGATCCACCCCAGCATGGGGTTGCTGTGATTTTTCACTGCAACTAGAAGGCGTCGTTCCTCGTCGACAGACAAACGGCGGTCTCTGCCTTCTCCCGGGCTTGGTTTGCGGATGTTTAGGACGGGATTGAAGGTGAGGCCGAGCCCCCATTCTTGGATTGCCACCGTGAAGACGTGGCTGAGCAAAGCCAGTTCAAGTCTCACGGTATTGTTGCTGGTTGGCTTCTTGCGCTTGGAGATAGAGGTAAGACGAGTGTCGCGATAGGTGGCAATGATGTCTGCAGATAGGGCAGCCAGGGAGTATTTGCCCAGATGCTTGATCAATTGCCGTGCTTTGGTGGCCTCAGCTTTCTGTGTGGTGGGTTTCTTCGTCGGGGTGACTTCTCGCAGATAGCGCTCCAGCGCCTTTTCAAGCGTCATGCGTTCGGAGCCGCTGCGCTGGATGTAGACGCCTCGCACCATCTCGTCTTCGGTGCGGCGAGCCCAGTCTTCAGCATCGCGCTTGGTTCGGAAACTCTTTGCAGTGGTCGGCCAGCCAATTTTGCGGATAACTGCTTTCCAAGTGCCGGCGGTGGTTTTGACGATTGTGGCCATCAGAGTAGGGTTCCAGAGTTAGGTGGGGGTGCGGTTGCGCTGAAGAGCGGTATCGACGTTTCCGTCAAACCTGGCTCAGTGCTGCGCATGTCCTAACAGTGGAAAGCGAGTGCCCCTCAAGAGGTCTTGCCGACTCTGCGATGCTAATTCGCGGTGCGGGAATGAATTCCTTGTCTCTGCGCCGAACCGAGGCGAATTGGTGCTGCCGTACTGGTTACGCATCACGTCGACGTCGACGTGGCGTACCCGGGTAGTGCTCTTGGTCCGGAAGGCTTGGGAGGTAGTCGGATAGCCTTCTTCGAGGAGAAAGGCGTTTCGGGTGCAGGAGCGGATTTTAACGATCGTGGCCATCTGAGAGGAACTCCAAAGGTAGGCTGGCGTGCCAGCGCTGTACCGTTTTCGTACCTTTGGACCAAAGGACTGATCCTGGAGCCACTACCGTAGAAAGCGCAAAGCCGCGCAGTGCGCGGCTTTGAAGGTGGTGGGCCCACACGGACTCGAAC
>NZ_SCND01000241.1:0-9319 GCF_005503585.1 Pseudomonas sp. 2VD | reverse complement strand
GTCCAGGATCGTCCCGAGTCGCCGGCCGCCCTGCCCGCGGCGACGGGCATCAACCTGCTCGACGGGAGTCCGGTTTGAGCCATTCGCCGGCAGCACCTGTCCAACCTCCATCCATTCCCGAAACGGCCGGTCCAATGCCTGCCGCGACGACAACCCACAGCCTCGCCGCCGCTGCCCGCCAGCCGGTCCAACCCATCCACAGGTGCTGAATGAAAATCGCCGTGCTGTCGCGCAATCCCCGGCTCTACTCGACCCGTCGCCTGGTGGAGGCCGGGCGGGAGCGCGGCCATGAAATGGTGGTCATCGATACGCTGCGCGCCTACATGAACATCGCCAGCCACAAGCCGCAGATCCACTACCGGGGACAACCGCTGGAGGGCTTCGACGCGGTGATCCCGCGCATCGGCGCCTCGGTGACCTTCTACGGCTGCGCGGTATTGCGCCAGTTCGAGATGATGGGCGTGTTCCCGCTCAACGAGTCGGTCGCCATCGCTCGCTCGCGGGACAAGCTGCGCTCGCTGCAACTGCTCTCGCGCAAGGGCATCGGCCTGCCGGTGACCGGCTTCGCTCATTCCCCGGACGATGTCCCGGACCTGATCGAGATGGTCGGTGGCGCACCGCTGGTGATCAAGCTGCTGGAGGGCACCCAGGGCATCGGCGTGGTCCTCTGCGAAACCGAGAAGGCCGCCGAATCGGTGCTCGAGGCTTTCATGGGGCTCAAGCACAACATCATGGTCCAGGAGTACATAAAGGAAGCCGGCGGCGCCGACATCCGCTGCTTCGTGGTCGGCGACAAGGTGATCGCCTCGATGAAGCGCCAGGCAGCGCCCGGCGAGTTCCGCTCCAACCTGCACCGCGGCGGCAGCGCCAGCCTGATCAAGATCACCCCGGAAGAACGCATGACCGCCATCCGCGCCGCTCGCGTGATGGGCCTGAACGTCGCCGGGGTGGATATCCTGCGCTCCAACCATGGTCCGCTGGTAATGGAGGTGAACTCCTCGCCGGGCCTGGAAGGTATCGAATCCACCACCGGCAAGGACATCGCCGGGATCATCATCCAGTACCTGGAAAAGAACGGCGGCCCCCACCTGGCCAGGACGAAGGGAAAGGGGTGAGCCGGACCAGACAACGCATGCGTTGTCCCAGCACATCGGACGCACCGCATTACGCTGGCGATCCCGGCCTCGACAGAAGGTCCATGCCACGCTTGAATGAAGCACCGCCGCAACCGATGCCGGAAACCCCGCCGAACCCCGGGCTCTTCCGGCACTCGAATCCTTTCCTGACGCTTCATGGAATCGCCGCATGACCCCTCGTCCCTCCTCCGACCAGACCTGGCAGCCCATCGACGGCCGGGTGGCGCTGATCGCGCCAGCCTCGGCCATCGCCACCGACGTGCTGGAGGCGACCCTGCGGCAACTGGAAGTGCACGGCGTGGACTACCATCTCGGCCGCCACGTCGAAGCCCGCTACCGCTACCTCGCCGGGACCGTCGAGCAGCGCCTGGAAGACCTGCACAACGCCTTCGACATGCCGGACATCACCGCGGTCTGGTGCCTGCGCGGCGGCTACGGCTGCGGCCAGTTGCTGCCGGGCCTGGACTGGGGGCGCCTGCAGGCGGCCTCGCCGCGGCCACTGATCGGTTTCTCCGACATCTCGGTGTTGCTCAGCGCTTTCCACCGCCACGGCCTGCCTGCGATCCACGGCCCGGTGGCCACCGGACTCGGTCTGTCGCCGCTGAGCGCCCCCCGCGAGCAGCAGGAGCGGCTAGCCTCTCTGGCCTCGGTCAGCCGCTTGCTGGCCGGAATCGACCATGAACTCCCGGTGCAGCACCTCGGCGGACACAAGCAACGCGTCGAAGGCGCGCTGATCGGCGGCAACCTCACCGCCCTGGCCTGCATGGCCGGCACCCTCGGCGGCCTGCACGCCCCGGCGGGGTCGATCCTGGTCCTGGAGGACGTCGGCGAACCCTACTACCGCCTGGAGCGCAGCCTCTGGCAATTGCTCGAAAGCATCGACGCGCGCCAGCTCGGCGCGATCTGCCTGGGCTCGTTCACCGATTGCCCGCGCAAGGAAGTCGCCCACAGCCTGGAGCGGATCTTCGGCGAATACGCCGCCGCCATCGAGGTGCCGCTCTACCACCACCTGCCCAGCGGGCATGGTGCGCAGAACCGGGCCTGGCCTTACGGGAAGACCGCGGTGCTCGAGGGAAACCGGTTGCGCTGGTAGGGACGGGGCGCGCCCCTCTCCGTAAGCGCGAGAGGGGTTGGGAAGTGCCGCTGGAACGGCACAAACCCGTCGAGTATCAGGCCGCGCCGCGCGGTAGCAGCAACCCCAGCGGCAGGCAGACCCGCGCTTCCAGGCCGCCGCCATCGCGGTTGCGCAGTTCGACGCTGCCGCCGTGCTGGGCGGCGATGCGCTTGACGATCGCCAGGCCGAGGCCGGTGCCCTTGCCGCCACGCGCCTTGTCGCCGCGGATGAAGGGATTGAAGATGCTGTCCACTTCCGCGGGATCGATACCCTGGCCGCGATCGAGCACACTCAGCACCACGTAGGGCGCCGCGCTTTCGCCGGCCACGTAGCTGGCCACCTCCACCGAGCCGCCACCGTGGTTCAGGGCATTGTCGATCAGGTTGCCCAGCAGACGCTTCATCGACACCCGCCGCAACGGCATCGCCGGTACCGGCTGCAAGGCCATGCGCACCTGCTCGCGAGTCTGGTTGAACGGTGCCACCACCTCGCGCACCAAGTCGGTCAGGTCGCCCTCCTCCACCGGCTCGTCGCGGCCGTCGCGGATGAAGGCGAGGAACTGGTCGAGGATCGCATCCATGTCCTCGATGTCGCGGACCATGTCCTCGACCATCTCCCGTTCGCTCTCCGGCAGCAACTCCAGCGACAGGCGCAGGCGTGTCAGCGGGGTGCGCAGGTCGTGGGAGACACCGGCCAACATCAATTCGCGTTCGCGCCCGCCCTGCTCGATGTCCTCGGCCATCTGGTTGAAGGCGCGATACACCTCGGCCATTTCGCTTGGCGTCTCCGGCCCCAGCGGCAGGCGCACGCTGCGCCCCTGGCCGAACTGGCGGGCGGCGACCACCAGACGCTTGAGCGGCTGGCTGAGCTGGCGGACGAAGATCCAGGCGGCGGCGGTGGAGAGCAGGCCGATGCCGAGGAACCAGCCGAGCACGCTCCAGATCCGTTGGCCACGCAAGGGATGCGGATACAGCGGCACCGCCAGCCAGCCTTCGCCGAGGCTCGGTGCGCGCACCCAGAGCTGCGACGGCTGGTGGATACGCAGGCGGGTCTCGGTGTCCGGCCCCAGCTCCATCTGCATCTGCCGCTGGAAGATTTCCGTGTACGGCCAGTGCTGCTCGCCGGGCTGGTCGGCGCTGCTCGGCACCCAGCGCAGGCCGGAAGCCTTGGCGATGGCCGCGCGCGACTCCTCGTCGGCAGCCCAGAACGCGCGGATGGTCAGCGCCGCGCCGTGGCTGTACTGGCGGTCGACGATCACGTCCTCGTTCATCAGCAGGTAGACCAGGGTCAGCGCCTTGGAGAACAGCACGACGATCAGCACCAGCCAGAGGGTGCGGGCGAAGAAGCTTTGCGGGAACCAGAGCGGCGTTTTCATCGATCGGACCGGTTGCGCGCCGGCGGACGGGGCCGACGCCTGTTGCGGGTAAGACGACGCGGCCGGTGCATCGCTGCACCGGCCGCGCGGAGACTCAGGCCTTGCGCGCGTTGCCGTCCGGCACGAACACGTAGCCGACGCCCCAGACCGTCTGGATATAGCGCGGCTTGGACGGGTCCGGCTCGATCAGCCGGCGCAGGCGCGAGATCTGCACGTCGATGGAACGCTCCAGGGCATCCCACTCGCGGCCACGGGCGAGGTTCATCAGCTTGTCCCGGGTCAGCGGTTCGCGGGCGTGCTGCACCAGGGCCTTGAGCACGGCGAACTCGCCGGTGGTCAGCATGTGTACCTCGTCGCCCTTCTTCAGTTCGCGGGTGGCGAGGAACAGCTGGTAGTCGCCGAAGGTCACCACCTCGTCGGCACCGGCAGGCGCGCCGGGCACCAGCGGCGCCTGGCGGCGCAGCACGGCCTTGATCCGCGCCAGCAGTTCGCGCGGGTTGAACGGCTTGGCCAGGTAGTCGTCGGCGCCCAGTTCCAGGCCCTGGATGCGGCTGCCCTCGTCGCCCTTGGCGGTGAGCATGATGATCGGCACCTGGTTGTTCTGTTCGCGCAGGCGGCGGCAGGCAGTGAGGCCGTCCTCGCCGGGAAGCATCAGGTCGAGCACAACCAGCTGGAACAGTTCGCGGGATAGAAGGCGATCCATCTGCTCGGTGTTCTCCACCGCGCGGACGCGGTAGCCCTGCTCGTCGAGGAAACGTTCGAGCAGGCGGCGCAGGCGGGCGTCGTCGTCGACGACGAGGATCTTTTCACCTTCGGCCAGGGCGGCAGGGTTCGACATAGAAACTCCCAGAATGAGTCAGGCGGGCATTATCGCCCAGGTAGCGGCTGGGCCGGACTGTCCATTGTTAGCAGATTTTTCCCCGACCAGCCGCCCTCCAAGGCGAAACTTGGCAGGTATAATGCGGCGCTTTTGCGGCGGGGCGTTGTCTACACGGCCCGTTTTCGTTCGTTTTACCAGGTGGATCAATGGACAGCATCAACACCCGTATCGCCGAAGAGCTCTCCGCACTGCCCTCCGGCCGCGTTCAACCGCAGCAAGTCGCCGCTGCCGTCGCCCTGCTCGACGAAGGCTCCACCGTTCCCTTCATCGCCCGTTACCGCAAAGAGGTCACCGGCAGCCTCGACGATACCCAGTTGCGCATGCTGGAAGAGCGCCTGCGCTACCTGCGCGAACTGGAAGAACGCCGCGGCGCGATCCTCGCCAGCATCGAGGAACAGGGCAAGCTGACCCCCGAACTGGCCCGCGACATCAAGCTTGCCGACACCAAGACCCGTCTCGAAGACCTCTACCTGCCTTATAAGCAGAAGCGCCGCACCAAGGGCCAGATCGCCCTGGAAGCCGGCCTCGGCGCGCTGGCCGACGCACTGTTCGACGACCCGACCCTGGTCCCGGAAAGCGAGGCCGCGCGTTTCGTCGACGCCGAGAAAGGCTTCGCCGACGTCAAGGCGGTGCTGGAAGGCGCCAAGTACATCCTCATGGAGCGCTTCGCCGAAGACGCCACGCTGCTCGACAAGCTGCGCGTGTTCATGAAGAACGAAGCGACCCTGACCGCCCGCGTGGTCCCCGGCAAGGAACAGGAAGGCGCCAAGTTCAGCGACTACTTCGAACACGACGAGCCGCTGAAAAGCGCCCCGTCGCACCGCGCCCTGGCAATCTTCCGCGGACGCAACGAAGGCGTCCTCAGCGCCTCGCTGAAGGTCGGCGAGGAAGCGCCGGGCACCCTGCACCCATGCGAGGTCATGATCGCCGAGCGCTTCGGCCTGTCCAACCAGGGCCGCGCCGCCGACAAGTGGCTGGCCGAGGTGGTGCGCTGGACATGGAAGGTCAAGCTCTATACCCACCTGGAAACCGACCTGTTCGGCGAGCTCCGCGACGGCGCCGAGGATGAGGCGATCAGCGTGTTCGCGCGCAACCTGCACGACCTGCTGCTGGCCGCCCCGGCCGGCCCGCGCGCCACCCTCGGCCTCGACCCGGGCCTGCGCACCGGGGTCAAGGTCGCGGTGGTCGACGCCACCGGCAAGCTGCTGGACACCGCCACCGTCTACCCGCATGCGCCGAAGAACCAGTGGGACCAGACCCTCGCCGTGCTCGCCGCGCTCTGCGCCAAGCACCAGGTCGAGCTGATCGCCATCGGCAACGGCACCGCCAGCCGCGAGACCGACAAGCTGGCCGGCGAACTGATCAAGAAATATCCGGGCATGAAGCTGACCAAGATCATGGTCAGCGAAGCCGGCGCATCGGTGTATTCCGCCTCCGAACTGGCGGCGAAGGAGTTCCCCGAGCTGGACGTGTCCCTGCGCGGCGCCGTGTCCATCGCCCGCCGCCTGCAGGACCCGCTGGCGGAGCTGGTGAAGATCGAGCCCAAGTCGATCGGCGTCGGCCAGTACCAGCACGACGTGTCCCAGCTGAAGCTGGCGCGTAGCCTGGACGCGGTGGTCGAGGATTGCGTGAACGCCGTCGGCGTCGACGTCAACACCGCCTCCGCCGCCCTGCTGGCACGCATCTCCGGCCTCAACTCGACGCTGGCGCAGAACATCGTCGCGCACCGCGACGCCAACGGCGCGTTCCGCACCCGCGACGAGCTGAAGAAGGTCAGCCGCCTGGGCGAGAAGACCTTCGAGCAAGCCGCCGGCTTCCTCCGCGTGATGAACGGCGACAACCCGCTGGACGCCTCGGCGGTTCACCCGGAAACCTATCCGCTGGTGCAGCGCATCGCCGCCGACACCGAGCGCGACATCCGCTCGCTGATCGGCGACTCGGCGTTCCTCAAGCGCCTCGACCCGAAGAAGTTCACCGACGAGACCTTCGGCCTGCCGACCGTCACCGACATCATCAAGGAACTCGACAAGCCCGGCCGCGACCCGCGTCCGGAGTTCAAGACCGCAGAGTTCCAGGAAGGCGTCGAGAGCCTCAAGGACCTCAAGCCGGGCATGGTCCTGGAGGGTGTGGTGACCAACGTCACCAACTTCGGCGCGTTCGTCGACATCGGCGTCCACCAGGACGGCCTGGTGCACATCTCGGCGCTGTCCGAGAAGTTCGTCAAGGATCCGTACGAAGTGGTCAAGGCCGGCGACATCGTCAAGGTCAAGGTCATGGAAGTGGACATTCCGCGCAACCGTGTCGGCCTGTCCATGCGCATGAGCGACACCCCCGGCGAGAAGGTCGAAGGCCAGCGCGGCGGGCGTCCCGCCGGCGGCGGCCAGCCACGCCAGGAGCGTGGCGCCCCGCGCGGACAGAGCGCGCCGCCGGCGAACAACGCCATGGCCGCGCTGTTCGCCAACGCCAAGCAACTGAAGAAGAAGTGACGGAGCCGTCCATGAGCGAGATGCCCGCCCGCGAGCAGATGATCAGCGCCTACAGCGAACTGGTCGGCCTGGACCCGGTCAGCCTCGGCGACGGAGTCGCCGAGGTACGCCTGCCGATGGCCGCGCACCTGCGCAACCGCGGCGGGGTCATGCATGGCGGCGCGCTGTTCTCGCTGATGGACGTGACCATGGGGCTGGCCTGCTCCAGTTCCCATGGTTTCGACCGCCAGAGCGTCACCCTGGAATGCAAGATCAACTACATCCGCGCCGTCGCCGACGGCGAGGTGCGCTGCGTCGCCCGCGTCCTCCATGCCGGGCGCCGCAGCCTGGTGGTGGAAGCCGAGGTGCGGCAAGGCGACAAACTGGTCGCGAAAGGACAAGGTACCTTCGCCCAGTTGTAAACCGGCGCGGCCGCCATGCGGCAGAGTGGCGCGCAACGGCGATCCCGATCCGTGCCGGGCGCCCGCCTCGACGGCTCCCGCCGAAGGCGCGGCGACCGGCCCCCGGACGAAGCGAAAACGCATTTACGTCCTCCCTCTTGTAGACCGCTCGGTCCACCCTCATATTGGGGCGACCGATCTGGGACGCGATCACAAGGAATCCCGACTTGAGCGATCTTCTCTCCCGCCGCCTGGCTCTGCTCGGCGCCGCAGCCAACCTGCCCCTGCTGACCGAGTGCCTGCATGGCATCGAGCGCGAATGCCTGCGAGTCGATAGCGACGGCAAGCTGGCGCTCACCCCCCACCCCCGGGCCCTGGGTTCGACCCTGACCCATCCGCAGATCACTACCGACTACTCCGAGGCCTTGCTGGAGTTCATCACGCCCACGGAAACCGACGTCGCCGACACCCTGGCCGATCTCGAGCGCATCCACCGCTTCGCCAGTTCGAAGCTGGACGGCGAATACCTGTGGAGCCCATCGATGCCCTGCGAGCTGCCGGACGAGGAGAGCATCCCGATCGCCCGCTATGGCAGCTCGCTGATCGGCCGCCTGAAGTACGTCTACCGCAAGGGCCTGGCGCTGCGTTACGGCAAGACCATGCAGTGCATCGCCGGCATCCACTACAACTTCTCCCTGCCGGAGAGGCTCTGGCCGCTGCTGCGCCAGGCCGAAGGCAGCGAGCTGTCGGAACGCGACTACCAGTCCGCCGCCTACATCGCCCTGATTCGCAATTTCCGCCGCTACAGCTGGCTGCTGATGTACCTGTTCGGCGCCTCGCCGGCCCTCGACGCCGGCTTCCTGCGTGGCCGCCCGAGCCAGTTGGAGCGCCTCGACGAACACACGCTCTACCTGCCCTACGCCACCAGCCTGCGGATGAGCGACCTGGGCTACCAGAACAACGCCCAGGCCGGCCTGACGCCCTGCTACAACGACCTGCAGAGCTACATCGACAGCCTGCGCCAGGCGGTGAGCACGCCCTACCCGCCCTACGAGAAGGTCGGCACCAAGCAGGATGGCGAATGGGTGCAGCTGAACACCAACATCCTGCAGATCGAAAACGAGTATTACTCGAGCATCCGGCCAAAGCGCGTCACCTACACCGGCGAGCGTCCGGTGCAGGCCCTGGCCGCTCGCGGCGTGCAGTACGTGGAAGTGCGCTGCCTGGACATCAACCCGTTCCTGCCGCTGGGCATCGACCTGGACGAGGCGCGCTTCCTCGACGCCTTCCTGCTGTTCTGCGCGTTCAGCGACAGCCCGCTGCTGAACGGCGAGTGCAGCGACGCCACCGATAACTTCCTCGCCGTGGTCAAGGAAGGCAGGCGGCCGGGCCTGCAATTGCAACGTCGCGGCCAGCCGGTGGAATTGCAGGTCTGGGCCAACGAGCTGCTCGAACGAATCGCCGATACCGCGGCACTGCTCGACCGCGCGCGCGGCGGCGAAGCCCACGCGGCGGCACTGGCGGCGCAGCGGGCGAAGGTGGCCGATGCGGAACTGACGCCTTCGGCGCAGGTGCTGAAGGTCATGCGCGAGCGCGGCGAGAGCTTCGAAGCGTTCTCCCTGCGCCAGAGCCGCGAACACGCGGAGTATTTCCGCCAGCATCCGCTGGCCGCCGAAGAGCAGGCGCGCTTCGAGAAGATGGCCAGCGACTCCCTGGCCGAACAGACGGAGCTGGAACGCGACCAGGATGGCGACTTCGATACCTTCGTCGCCGCCTACCAGGCGAGCATCCTCGGCCTGATCAGCAACTGAGCCAAGCCGGCGCGCCCCTGCGCCCAGGGACGCGCCGGCGGATCACAGGCTCTTCTCGAATACCTGCGAATTGCGCTGGAAGTTGTACAGCGAGGCCCGCGCCGCCGGTAGCCGCTCTACGCTGCTGGGCTGGAAGC
>NZ_SCND01000240.1:0-9351 GCF_005503585.1 Pseudomonas sp. 2VD | reverse complement strand
CTCCAGTAGTTGCTTTGCCGCCAGGCCTCCAGGCCCTGGATGCCACCGAAGTGGTTCAGGGCAAAGAGGCTGAGCAGCGTACCGACCACTGCCAGGCCGACGACGATCAGCACTCCGACCAGTAGCTGGCCGAGGAGCTTTCGGGTGGTGAGCGTATCTGCCATCACGGTCTCCCTCCCGACTTGCCGCCGGCGGCAGAGGGGGCCTGCAGGCGATCGAGGCGATCAGCATCGGGCGCCGACTCGAACACGCCACTGGACCCTGAGGCGCGCTGTTGCCCGCGCTCGATGACCCGCATGGGCGAATTGCTGGCCAACTCGCGACGGAGTTCCAGTTCGGTCTTGAGGTTCGAGATCTCCTGCTGCAGGAGGCTGGTCTGCTGATCGACGGCTTGGGTGGCCAGGCCGTTGGCGGCGACGTTGGGCTCCTTGGCGCCGGCGAACATCAGGCGCTGTAACAACAGGGCCTTGCTGAGCACGTCCATCAGGGAGACATCGGACGCCAGGCGGCGCGCCAGGACGTCCTGGTCACGCTCGTCGCGCAGCGCCTCGATGACGCCGCGGGTGATTGGCAGCGCATCGGTGCCGGCCGCAGCCAGGTTCTCGGCGGTCAGTGGCTTACTTTTCGATAGCAGCTCCTGCAGCGACTGGAGCTTCTTGTCGTAGGTCTCTTGGATCAGCGGGGTCAGGCCGACGCCTGCAGCCGTCACCGTCTTCTGGCAGCCTTCACAGGTCTGCTGCTGTTGCTCCCCCAGTACCCGGGTGGCGAATGCAGCGGCTTCTTGGGGGGAGGACCAGGTGTTGCAGACCAGGCCGTTGTTACAACTGGCGGAAGGCACGCTCGATGAGTCTTTCACCGAGCGGCTGGTCAACAGGTTGTAGCCCGCCCGGGTCACGTCGTTGACGATGCGAATGGGCTTCTGGCCGGAGCCGCCGGCCTTGTCTCCACCGACCCAGGTTACGCCATCGTTGCCGCCCTTCTTCTCCACTACTTCGAGGGCGGATACGGCGTCTTTCCCGCCAGAGGCCAGCGTGGCGCCCAGGGCCTGGCCTTCGGCGATTTTCCCCCAGCCGGTCTGCTCCCCAGCGATGTCAGCCATCTTCTCGGCGATCGCTCTGCAAGTCCCTTTCGAGCGGTCGTAGTCGATCCGCGCCTGCAGGATGCCATTGGTGATCAGGTTGTAGAGCTGAGGGTTCGCGCGCTGGATGATCAACGCCGGTAGCGACATGACCGCGCCGGTCGCGTTCTGGATGACTGAGCCCATGATGTTCTGGAAGCCCTGTGTGGCACCGTTGAGCTGGTTCTCCAGGGTGGTGCTCAGGTTCATGTTTCCGCACATCAGGTCGTTGTTCCAGCCGAAACCGACGCCGATCGAGTCCATCTGGCCGGCGCTGCCCATGCTCACCGCACTGCCGCCGCCAATGCTGTATAGGACCTCGTCGCTGAGCACCGTGCCGGTCTTGGACACGTTGATTGGGTCGTCGGCCTGGGCAAGTTGAGCTGCGAGCAGCCACGTCAGCGCGACCGAGGTGATGTTCATTCGCATGATTCGTCTCCGTGTCCTTATTGGAAGTCGGTACTGCCGAGGAAGATCTGCCCCTTGCGCTGGCAGCAGGAGTAGGGACGCCAGAGCGCCCAGGCGTAATCGCCGTCGACGGCCTGCGTCTTCGGCCCTGAGTTGGGAAACACCGCGCAGTTGAGGCTCAGGGACGGGGTCAGCTCCTGCCATTTCCCGGTCGAGGCATCGCCCTCTTTCAGCTCGCCCGCCGGCCAGTAGCCGTCCTTGGGTGCTGCGCGCATGGGGAGGTAGACGTGGAGCTGGCCGATTCGCGTGGTGATGTCGCCGGCGCGCTGGGCGATGACGGCCGCCGTCTTGTAGTCGTCGGTCTGGTGCAGGAATCCGCTGCGCGGATAGAGGTTCCCCCACATGTCGCCGGAGAAGATTCCACCCACCTCGCGCAGCCCTGGGACCAACGCTTCGGGGTACACCTGCTCGGGAATGCCATGCCGCCAGCCAATGGCGTCCAGTGTGCTGAGGAAGTACGGCACCAGCGGGAAGGTGGCGCCAGGGCAAACGTACCCAGAGGCGCTGGCGAACCGGCTGAACGTGGCCCCGCCAGGATGGCCGATCACATCCGCTTCCTTGAAGCGGCCGATGCTGTTCTCGGCCTTGTGGTTGGTGGTCGCGTCATTGCCGGCCTGGGCGAGGGGATTCGGTGTGCCCAGCGCCGACACTTCCGTCCAGGGGTTGCTCCCGGTATTCGCATAGCTGGAGACGACTGCGTCAGGCACGTAGTGGCGGACCTTGACCGACGTCTTCACCTTGCAGCCATGCGGGCCGCAGAGCAGCCAGTAGCAGATCCCGACGACCTTGTATTCGAGGCACTGAGGGGAAAGGGTGGAGGAGACGATGGCGGCGCTGTTGATCGCGGCCGCGGCCGTGAACGAGAGGCTGAAGGTGGCGGCCGCCGCTGCCAGGCGGCGGAGGTTGAGGCTGGTCATCAGCGCGTCCTCCTGGCCTTGGCGATCAGCTCAAGAGCGCGCGGTACGTCCGGTTCGCCGTAGACCACGTACTGCCTGTCGACTACCACGGCAGGGATCTTCTCGACACCGAGACTCCACGCATCGGTGACGTCTTGTTGTGCCTTCACCAGCTCTGCCTGCAGGCGTCGCCCCTCGGGGCTCTGTAGCAACTGCTGAAACGCTACCTGAGCTTGTTGAGGATCCTTGGGCAGAGCGTCAGTCAGTTGCTCCTCAAGGTGTTGCTGGGCATCCAGGAGCAGGACTCGCGATGATCCGGTGGCGGTGACCGGATGGGCCTGGTCAGTGATGACCCAGGTTTCGGCCTGGCTTGCGCCGGTCAGCAGTACAAGTAGTAAGCCAACGGCCAGGGGGCGTGGCCACCAGGCTGGGGGGGAACGATGAAGAGGCATGGGTCTGTACCGGTTCGAATAGGTACAGGTAGGAGACAGGATCGCTTCCGATAGGGCAGCAGGAAATCATCACTACGTCGCCGGGGTATTTTTTACCTCCGTATTGGCGAGTTGTTGGCGCATGGTGCAGAGGAGGGCGCCTGGTAACTCATAAGGTAGAAGTGAGATTCCAAGCCATCTTGTTTTCAGGTGTTTGCGCGGACTGAGCAGTCACTGCCGAAACAGTTGTTTTTGTTGCTAAGAGGCAGGACGGCTGCGCTGAGATTCCTACTAGTAAATTAGATAGTTGTTGTCTTCTGAAACAGAATTGAAGCGAAATTGGGGGTAGGGTTTTTCTAGGTGAAGGGTAACTTTTGAGAATTACAAAGGTGTGACGAAAATGTTGTATTTTTCTTGCGGTATGAAGATGGGTGGTTGGGTCGGATATAGGTACTTCTCTCTATTTTCTTTAATTGCTCTCATCTATGGGTGTGTCGGTGGTGGAGGTGTATCGGATGAGATTGGGCAGCACTGCTTTGAGAGAGAGCAAAAGATTTCCGGAGTTAATGATAATGAAGAGGGGAGTGTGAGGTTGAATCGGCTGAACTGCGATCCAATTGAAGGTCGTGTTCTTGAATCAGAGAAGCTGATACGAAAGCCGCCCAATGAGCTGGGTATTCACTGAATGAATAATTTTTAGCCTGGAGAGGTCTTTTTGAAAATGAAAAAATCACTTGTTATGTCGACTGTGCTTTTGATGGCTAGCAATTTTGCGTGTGCTGATGAGGGCTCAAATGATGGAAGTGAGATATGTCGGGCGCAGGGTGGAGTTGAAATAACAAGTCTGGGGGAAGTCTCAAAGGGTGTGGATGTTGAAGATGTTGTAGTTTGTTCGATTCTTCCAAGTAATATGAAGTCGAGTCAAAGAGCGCCTACACTCCCTCCTCTGCAAAGGATGATCATTTCGGCAATGCCTTCACCAGGAACGGTCACTGTTTCTGCCGGCGGAGATAGGAAGTTCACAACATCTTGCCGGGCAAATCTTTATGCTCCACGTTATGCCAATTTCTATCCAGACGGTGTTAGCAGGGGAACATCAGATCTACGATGTGTTGGTTACAATACACCTGGGAATTCATCTCAAGGGTGTAATGTGTCATGGGTCGGCCCGACCGACATTCAATTGGGTGTTGAGCCATATGGCGGATCTGTTGTTGTAAACTACAGTTGCACTGCATTCAAAACAACGATTCCAGTGATAATGAGCTACAGTTATCGTGATGGGCGGGCAGTGTATGGTGAGGTCCAGAATGTGTCAGGAATAATAAATGTGGTTTTGAAATAAGGATGCGCCTTAGTAGGCTTTTATTTCAAGGTGTTCAGCTTGTGAATGTGCTGCAGGGCACTCTATAGAGTGCCCTGCATAGGCTGGAAGTCGTTTGGCTGAGGGCTAGTCTTTCGAGTTCGATATGGCACGTTGATGAAGGCTGGTAAAAAGTCCTGTCTGTGTGGGTGGCAGGCGAGTGGCGCGTTCAGACGCTAATGTGGAGTTCAAGGTAGGGTTCCGACGCCGAGGATCCTCTTTGGGTGGAGTCATTTGCTGAGCCATGCAGTTGTAAGACAGGCTACGTGCTCCATTGACTTGTACATCGATACACGAAGATTCAGATTGTTCATCCGAGTGTGACTCTGCGGGCGGGGAGGCAGCAGCCTGCTGTGCCAAACCAACTATAGGCAACAAGAATATAATTCGAAGAATTTTAATAAGCATTCCAATCTCCTTAACCCTGAGGGTTGGATGAGATTCAATAGTAACCTCAAGTTATGAGGAAAGATGAACCGTCTATCGTTTTGTAGTCTTGGTTAGGTCAGGCACGCGCTAGTGAGTAGTACCAAGAGTAAGCCGATAGCCAGGGGGTGTGGCGGCCCATTTGGGGAAGCGATGAAGAGGTGCGGGTTTGTACCGGTTCGAGGAAGGTATAGACAGCAGACAGGATCGCTTGCGATGGGGCAGCAGGAAACCATCAGCCCGTCGGCAGTGTATTTTTCGAGCCGTATCCAGAGCTGCTGCCAACAGCGGCAGGGGTGACTCCATCGTCATCTGGAGGGCATACTTAGCGGTTGATAGATGGCTAGTTGATATTAACGTGGGAGTCGACATCATGGAGCGCTTGCTCGAGAGCATCTATATCAATGCCCGGCCGGCGATGGAGTTCAAGCTCAGCCTCACCAGCTCCGGCCGCAAGAAGATTGTAAAGATCGTGGACGGGGATGAGGTTGAGATGCTGCCAGGTGACGTGCAGAGCATTCTGGAGTCCCAAAAAATGGATGTTGGCATCCTCTCCGATTTCTTCGTCCAGACGCTCCTAGAGCGACGCTAGTGGTCCCTGGCCAACCAGTCGATCGCCGACAGCAACGTGGTCTCGTCGGCCATGCCCTCCAGCTTCACGCTTCTTCCCGTCTGGTTGTCCCGGATGACCAGGGTCGGGGTCGCTGTAATGCCGTTCGACCGTGCAGTGTCGATGTCCGTCTTAATCAACCGGTCCACCAGGTCCATGTCTTTCGCACATTTTTCCAGTCGAGCCTGGTCCAGTTCAGGAAAGTGCAATGTGCCGCCAGGCAGCCCGCCCCCGTTGCCGGCCGACTGAGCGAAGATCGCATCGATAGCGCTCCAGAAGGCTTTGGCGCCGCCTTGGATCCCCGCGCACTCCACCAGGCGAGCCTGATGGCGGGCCGCCTCGCCATGCATCTGCAGGGGAAGATGCCGCCAAACCAGGTTCACGTCCGGATGGCTGTCTACCCAGCGCTTCAGCCGCGGTGTGTAGACCTTGCAGAAGGGGCACTCCAGGTCGGCGTATTCATTGATCGTCCAGCGCGCCTTCGCATCGCCGTAGAGGCTGTGGTTGGCTGGTAGACCCTTCACCAGAAGCTCGACCCCTAGGGCGGAGACAGCCAGCAAGACCAGCAGCAGCCCCGCCCAGGGCAGGGCGGGACCTTGAAATCGTTTCGCTGCCCAGCCGCCCTTCAACAGTCTCACGCTTGCCTCCGCTGTAGGACTTCCGCACGGTCCACGGCCTCGATGAGCGCCTGTTGGGCCGTATCAGGCTGTGGATGCTGTTGCAGCCATTCATCCAGGAGCTGCTTTATCTGCGGGACTATGTCCCGGCGATCGACCGCCCTCAGTTGAATCTGCTGCAGCTCCTCGATCAGTACAGGAGCGCATATCCTGAGCGTCTGCAGGGCATCTTCTTCGGGGTTCTGCAGGATCTGGGTCAGGTTGTCGATCAGGTTCTGGGTCAGCGAATTCAGAGCTCTCATTCGTCCTGGCACTCCACTGCCGGTTGGTCTGGGAAATTAATTGGGAAGGGCGGCAGGCCGCGCGCCTTGTCGAGATCCGCTGCGACCTGCAAGGCCGCCTCGAGCTCGTCGCAGCCGGTGGCTTGCATGATGTTGTAGCGCTGGTTCTTTTCTTCGTTTTCGGTCATGGCCAGGGCCAGGTAGAGACTCGGGGGAACCACACGGAAGAGGTACTCCTTGCCCTTGGCCAGGAGCACGCCCTCGGTGAATTTGCCGCTTTCCTTGCGGGCCGAGAGCATCATCGACTTCTGCGCCGGCGACAGCTCGCGGAACCTGGAGATCTTCTCTACCTCGTCTGGGGGCATGTTCAGGCACAACCACCACTCGATCATGTTCAGCATCGGCGCCCCGGAGGCTGGGATGTCGTCGATGTTCTGGGTGGCGAGCCAGAACCAGGCGCCCAGTTTCCGCCACATCTTGGTGATCTTCATGGCGTAGGGCAGCAGCAGCGGGTGCTTGGTGATGATGTGTCCCTCATCGGTGATCTTGACGATGGGCCGGCCCTTGAATTGGTCGCGTTCGGCGATGTTGTTTACGGTGTTCAGCAGCGAGATGTAGGCGATCCCGAGCTGGGCGGCGTAGCCTTCGCGCGCGTAAGTCGCGAAATCCACCACGGTGAGGTCGGCTTCAGGCCAGGGCGTGCCTTCGCGATTGAACATCTCGCCGTCGGCACCCATGCAGAACATCTGCATGGCTTCCGCCATTTCGGCCAGGCGCGCGCGCCGTTCTGGCGCGGTGCCATCGCTCCTGGAGGCCTCGTAGAGCGCATCGCGCACGTCCTGGGTGAGTACCGTGCGGTTCGCGGCGGCGCAGGTCCTGGCCGCCGCCAGGATCGCCTGGCGGACGGCGCTGCGATCGGCACGGGTCAGGCGCGCGTCTTCCTTCTCTTCGCCGCCGGTGATCATCAGGCGCGCGACGATCTCCATCTCGCCGAGGATGTCTCGTTGATCGTCCTCGAGGTCGGCCTTGCTGCCCTGGACCGAGTCCGAGGCCTCGATGTCTTCGGCATCCAGGACCTTCACCTGGTCGGGACTCTCGACCAGCTTGATGGCGTCCGCGAACGGCGCCAGGCTGACGCCGGAGCCCGGGGCGAGGCGGACACGGTGGACCGAGAGGCCAAACCGCTTGGCGAAGTCGGCCAGCAGGCCGAAGCTGTTGCCCGCTTCCGCGACGAACATCCGTGGCAGGTACATGGCGAGCATCTGGCTGATGAGGTTGGTCAGGGACGCTGACTTGCCGGACCCGGTTGGGCCGAAGATGAAGCCGTGGGCATTCATCTGCCGGTCCAGCTTGTTGAACGGGTCGAAGGTCAACGGCGCGCCGCCACGGTTGAACAGCGTGAAGCCGGGGTGTCCGGTACCGGTGGTGCGCCCCCAGATGGGCGACAGGTTGGCGATGTGCTGCGCGAACATCATCTGGGTGTACCACTCCAGGGCTCGCTTTTCGTTCGGATCGAAATTGCAGGGCAGCCAGCGCAGGTAGCTGTTCAGCGGTCCCACTTCGTTCTGCGGTTCGACCGGCACCAGGCCGGCGCCGAGCAGCACGTTGCTCAGGGTGATGCAGCGCTCCTCCAACTGGGTATGGTCGCGGCCGCGCACGAACAGAGCGATCGAACCGCGATAGAGCTTGTGCTCCCGGCCGATCAGGCGGCGAACGGTGGCCACGTCCTCGCGGGTGTGGATCGAGGCCTGGTTGTCACCAACGGCCTTTTTCGAGAGCTGCTGCAGATGCCCTTCCAGCATGTCCTGCGGCGTCACCACCATGGTGATACACAGCAGCGTATCCTCGGGCATGCGATCGAACAGGGCGTTCAGGCCATCACCCTTGAGCGTCTCGCCGGTGAAATGCCCTGTCAGCGGCGCCTTGTTCAACTGGTCGACCACGATCACTCGGTGTGGCATGGCATCGAACAGCCATACGCCCTGGGTGGCATCGGAAACAGGCTGCCGATAGAACAGGTTCTGGGAGAAGTCGGTGCCGTCGGCCAGCGGCAAGTCATCCTGCAGGATCGGTTCGTCCGGCCGGCATACCAGTTCGTAGAAGCGACGTAGATCCGCATCGGTCTTGCCGAGGTGATCCGGGTGCGGGTTGAACCAGCGGATCAACCAGTTCCTGATCTCCTGTCCGCCCATGCGCGAAGCGACGATGCCGGCGTTCGCCAGGCCGCCTTGGATACGCTCGCAGATGGACTTCAGGTACGCCGCCGGGTCCTGTCCGCGAATCTGCGCATCCGCCTTGCGGATCCGGCGGTAGACGACCATCCGCACGCGCCGCTGTTGTCCTCGCCAGGGCAGCTTGCTGACGGCGGTGTCGACGAACAGTCCGCCCGGCTTCGAAATGCCCTCCAGGTGATGCTTCATGAGCGCCAGGTACATCTCGCTGAAGGCTGATCCTCGCGCTCGAGGATGGACGTACTGCCTCAACTGCTCCTGGAAATTGTCCCAGCTGATCTCGTCCTGGGCGTAGAACTGGACGATCCAGGGCGAGGTTTCGTGCTCGTCGAAGGAGTTCTGCAGGGCTTCTTTCAATGCGTCCCGGGCGTTCTGCATCCAATTGGGATCGCGACCCTCGGTGCCCAAGGGCACCAGCTCGAAGAAGACGGCACGCGAACGTCCATCTTCCAGGAGCATCACCTGTTCGTCGGGCAGGTACTCGGCCCAGGGCAGCAGGTCGACGAACGATGGGTCGTGATCGTAGAGGCGTGACGCTTCAGCCTGCGTGGCGCCATTCTTGCTCCCGGTGTTGGGTAAAGGGATACCCATGGCGGCCAGTCGCGCCAGATAGCGCTCAGTCGCTTCTTCCACGGCCGCTACGTCCAGCGCTCCTGAATCTTCGGGAGCGTCTGCCGGTACCGACTGAGGCTGTGTGCGACCGCGCAGAAGGGTTTGAAAAAGGCCCATCAGTAGTCCTCCGTGCGCTCGCCCGGCATGGCGTACTGGACTCGCTGGTAGAAGGGGAACACGGTGGTATAGCCCGGTACCGGGGCGGGATCGCTGCCGGCTAGGTGCGGGAACACATACATGACCAGGTCGGGATTGGGCAGTCGTTTGAACTGGCTGTGGATCTCGTTGCTGGCCGTGCG
>NZ_SCND01000023.1:0-33434 GCF_005503585.1 Pseudomonas sp. 2VD | reverse complement strand
GCTGCCGGCTTGGCCGCCGGTTTCGCGGCGGCCTTCGCAGCCGGTTTGGCGGCGGGCTTGGCTGCCGGCTTGGCGGCCGCGGTCTTCGCTGCAGGTTTTTTCGCCGCGGGTTTCGCCGCAGGCTTGGCTGCCGGTTTAGCTGCCGGCTTGGCCGCTGCGGTTTTCGCCGCGGGCTTGGCAGCCGGTTTCGCCGCAGGCTTGGCCGCTGCCTTCGCCGCCGGCTTGACGCTGACGCCGGTGAGTTTCTCGATCTGCCTGGTCAGCGTATCGACCTTGCCGTGCAGCTCCTTCACCTCGTTGCGGCTCGGCACGCCGAGACGCGAGATGGCGCTGTTCAGGCGCTTGTCGAAAGCTTCCTCGAGCTCGCTCCACTTGCCGAGCGCACGGTCCCGAACCTCGTCAACCTTGCTCTTCGCAGAGCGGGCGGAAGCCTTCGCCGCACCGACCTGCGCGTCCACATCGGACTTCGCTTCTTTTTCAGCCTTCTCGCCGTCTTTCACCAAGGTCTCGAACAGCTTGCTGCCGTCCTTGCTGACCTTCGAGTAGGCCCCCAGACCAGCCAGCCAGATCTGCCGCGAGTATTTCTCGATCTCGCCGATCCAACTGGACTCTTTTTCGCTCTTCTTCTTGCCAGCCATCCTGCTCTCCTTATTGGGTTCTCGCGACACGCTCGAGCACTGCGCTCAGCTCATCCAGCTTAGCAGAGAGTGCTTCGACATCGTTCCGGGAAGGTATGCCTATCCGGTTCAACGTGCTAGCGACACGGCTGTCGAATGCCTGCTCGATCCTGTCGAGCTGGTCTTCGACTTTTCCCTTCACCGAAGAGAGGCCGGTCTTGACACTGTCATTGGCCGAATCGACCTGACTTGTGACCAGCGATTTGCCTTTTTTCTCCAGGGCTTCGCCAGCTTTCACCAATTCCTTGAAGTAGTCGCTGCCTTCGGTGCCCAGGCGGGAATACGCACCCAGGCCGGCAAGCCAGATCTGGCGGGCATAGTGGCGGATCTCGGAGACCAGGGAAGTGGATTCGGAAACGGTCTTTTTCTTCAGGGCAATCTTGGCCATGGGGCACCTCACGCTCGTTGGGTTGAAGAAACCGCAGGCGCCGCCGGAACGCTGGCAGCGTGAGAGCAAGGTATCGGGGAAAATTAGAAACCGCATACTAAGCGGAAGATGGGCGCCGCCAGGACGGCGAACGCCCGGCAGGATCAGGCCAGCGCCTTGTCCAACGCCTTCTCGATCTCGCCCTTGAGCAGGCCGCTCATGGCCGACAGCATCAGGCCGAGCTTGACGTCCACCGCGACCTTGTCCGCCCCCACCGCGATCCTGCCGTCGACGCCGCTGCGCTTGAAGGTCAGCTCGTCGCCCTGCCATTCGCACTGCACGCCGTGCTCCTCCGCCAGACGTTCGGCCAGTTTCTCCGCCTTGGCCCGTGCGGCGTCCAGCCCCAGGCTGTGCGGACGTTCAATGTGGATACGCGACATGGATCGACTCCTGATTGCAGATCGGAAAACTATACGCGGCCAGACAAAACACCGCACCCGCGCCGTCGGACGGCGGCACAGCACTTTCCCCACATCCTGTTAGAATGCCCGGCATTCTTTCCAGGTGAGAACGTCATGAACGATCCCCGCAAAGGCGCCGACGCCGAACCCACCACCCACTTCGGCTACCAGAACGTTCCGGAAAGCCAGAAGGCGAAGAAGGTCGCCGAGGTCTTCCACTCGGTGGCGGCCAAGTACGACCTGATGAACGACCTGATGTCCGGCGGCATCCATCGCCTGTGGAAGCGCTTCACCATCGAGCTGTCCGGCGTGCGCAGCGGGAACCGCGTGCTCGACATCGCCGGCGGCACCGGCGACCTGACCCGGCAGTTCTCACGCCTGGTCGGCCCGACCGGCGAGGTGGTGCTGGCCGACATCAACGCCTCGATGCTCAAGGTCGGCCGCGACAAGCTGCTCGACAAGGGCGTCTCCGGCAACGTCAGCTTCGTCCAGGCGGACGCCGAGAAGCTGCCCTTCCCGGACAACCACTTCGACTGCGTGACCATCGCCTTCGGCTTGCGCAACGTCACCCACAAGGACGAAGCGATCCGCTCCATGCTACGCGTGCTCAAGCCCGGTGGCCGCCTGCTGGTGCTGGAGTTCTCCAAGCCGAGCAGCAACCTGCTGTCCAAGGCCTACGACGCCTATTCGTTCAGCCTGCTGCCGCTGATGGGCAAGCTGGTCACCAACGACTCCGAGAGCTATCGCTACCTGGCCGAGTCGATCCGCATGCACCCCGACCAGGAAACCCTGAAGGCGATGATGGTGGAAGCCGGCTTCGACCGCGTGACCTACCACAACATGACCGGCGGCATCGTCGCCCTGCACCGCGGTATCAAGCCTTAACCGAGGGCGCGCCGATGAGCTCGCTGCTGATCCAGGCCGTGCTGGCCGCCGCCGAAACCGGCATCAATCGCGTCCTGCGCCTCGACGGGACAGCGCTGCCGCGCCTGCGCAGGCTTTCCACCAAGGTCATCGAGGTCGACTGCCTGAGCCCGCCGCTGCGGGTCTTCATCCTGCCCGCCGGCGACGGCCTGCACTTCGCCGCGCAGCATGAGGCGGAGGTCGACTGCACCTTGCGTGCGCCGGCCGGCAACCTCCTGCACCTGGCCCTGGCGCGCGACAAGACCCGCGTCCTGCACAGCCCGGAAGTCAGCATGGACGGCGACAGCGCGGCCCTGCTGGAACTGGCCGGCATCCTGCAGAGCCTGGAGCTGGACTGGGAGTACGAACTGTCGCGCTGGCTCGGCCCGCTCGCCACCCAGGTGCTCGGCAGCGGCCTGCGCGACGCTTCGCGCTGGAGCGCGCAGAGCCTGCACAGCCTGCGCCTGAACCTGGCCGACTACCTTGCCGAGGAAAGCCGCACGCTGGTCGGCCAGCACGAAGCCGAAGCCCGCTTCGCCGAACTGGACCAGCTGAAGCTGGCCCTCGATCGTCTCGACGCGCGCGTCGGGCGCCTCAGCCAAAAGACCAAGCCCGACGCATGAAGCTCCTCGCTTTCCGCCGCCTCCTGCGCATCCAGCGCGTCGTCATCCGCTACCGCCTGGACGACCTGATCCTCGAACTGCCGATGCTGCCCTGGTGGCTGCGCCTGCTCGGTGCCACCCTGCCCTGGCGCTGGCTGCCGCGGCGCAAGCTGGAACTGACCCGCGGCGCGCGCCTGCGCCTGGCGCTGCAGGACCTCGGACCGATCTTCATCAAGTTCGGCCAGATTCTCTCCACCCGCCGCGACCTGCTGCCCGACGACATCGCCAACGAACTGGCCTGGCTGCAGGACAAGGTGCCGCCCTTCCCGCCGGAGCTGGCGGTCAAGCGCATCGAGGAACAACTGGGCGCGAAGATCGAACAGGTCTTCGCCCGCTTCGAACGCGAACCGCTGGCCTCTGCCTCGGTGGCCCAGGTCCACGCCGCGCGGCTGAAGAGCGGCGAGGAAGTGGTGGTGAAGGTGATCCGGCCGAACCTGGAACCGGTGATCCGCTCCGACATCGCCTGGCTGTTCATCCTCGCCCGCCTCGCCGAGCGGGTCTCCAGCGAGGCGCGGCGCCTGCACCCGGTGGAAGTGGTCAGCGACTACGAGAAAACCATCGTCGACGAACTCGACCTGCTCCGCGAGGCAGCCAACGCCTCGCAGCTGCGGCGCAACTTCGAAGGCTCGCCGCTGCTCTACGTGCCACAGGTCTACTGGGACTGGTGCCGGCCCAAGGTGCTGGTGATGGAGCGCATCTACGGCATCCCGGTGACCGACCTGGAAACCCTGCGCGACCAACGCACCGACTTCAAGGCACTGGCCGAGCGCGGCGTGGAGATCTTCTTCACCCAGGTGTTCCGCGACAGCTTTTTCCATGCCGACATGCACCCCGGCAACATCTTCGTCAGCACCCGCGCGCCCTGGAGCCCGCAATACATCGCGGTGGACTGCGGCATCGTCGGCAGCCTGACCGACGAGGACCAGGACTACCTGGCGCGCAACCTGATCGCCTTCTTCAAGCGTGACTACCGCAAGGTCGCCCAACTGCATATCGACTCCGGCTGGGTCCCGGCGGAAACCAAGGTCAACGACTTCGAGGCGGCGATCCGTACCGTCTGCGAACCGATCTTCGAGAAGCCGCTGAAGGACATCTCCTTCGGCCAGGTCCTGCTGCGCCTGTTCCAGACCGCGCGCCGTTTCAACATGGAGATCCAGCCGCAACTGGTGTTGCTGCAGAAGACCCTGCTGAACATCGAAGGCCTCGGCCGCCAGCTCTACCCGGAACTCGACCTGTGGGCCACCGCACAGCCGTTCCTGGAGCGCTGGATGCGCGAACGGGTCAGCCCGAAGCAGTTGCTGCGCAATTTCCAGCAACAGGTCGAGCAGGTGCCGCACCTGTCGCAAATGGCCCGCGACACCCTCGAACGCCTGTCACAACCGCACGCCCACAATGCGCCGCCGCCGGAGTGGAAAGGTTCCCGCCACGACTGGCTCGGGCGCCTGGTGGGCGCGGTGCTGCTGGTCGGCGCCGCCGAGGTCGGCCTGGGTCAGCAGCTGGAAGCCTGGCCGGCGTGGGTGATGCTGGCCGGCGGGGTGTTCCTGATCCTGCGCCGCTAGCGCCGCGCACGGCCACTAGGCCCGCGCCGATAGCCAGTCGCGCTCCCGGCTGGCACACTACTCCCATTTCCGCCGGAAACGCACGCAACGTACCGGCAACGAACGTGGAAAGACCATGAAAGACTGGCTGGATGAGATTCACTGGAACGCCGACGGCCTGGTCCCGGCGATCGCCCAGGATCACGAGACCGGGCGCGTGCTGATGATGGCCTGGATGAACCGCGAGGCGCTGGCCCTGACCGCCAGCGAGAACCGTGCAATCTATTGGTCGCGTTCGCGTGGCAAGCTGTGGCGCAAGGGCGAGGAGTCCGGGCATGTGCAGAAGCTGCACGAACTGCGCCTGGACTGCGACGCCGACGTGGTCATCCTGATGGTCGAGCAGGTCGGCGGGATCGCCTGCCATACCGGCCGGGAAAGCTGTTTCTACCGCGTCTTCGAGAACGGCGCCTGGAAGACCGTCGATCCGGTGCTGAAGGACCCGGACGCTATCTACGAACACGCAGGACACCACCATGACTGACACCCTGACCCGCCTGGCGGCGGTGCTCGAGGAGCGCAAGAACGCCGCGCCCGACAGCTCCTACGTGGCCAGCCTGTACCACAAGGGCCTGAACAAGATCCTGGAGAAGGTCGGCGAGGAGTCGGTGGAAGCCATCATCGCCGCCAAGGATGCCGCGGCCAGCGGCGACTGCCAGGACCTGATCTACGAAACCGCCGACCTCTGGTTCCACTCGCTGGTGATGCTCTCGGCCCTCGGCCAGCATCCGCAAGCCGTGCTGGACGAACTGGAGCGCCGCTTCGGCCTTTCCGGCCACGCCGAGAAAGCCGCCCGCCAACCATCGGCCTGAACCTACACATTGCGAGGAATACGACATGGGCATTTTTGACTGGAAACACTGGATCGTCATCCTGATCGTCGTGGTACTGGTGTTCGGCACCAAGCGCCTGAAGAACCTCGGTTCCGACGTCGGCGAAGCGATCAAGGGCTTCCGCAAGGCGGTGAACACCGAGGAAGACGACAAGAAGGACCAGCCCGCCGCCCAGCCGGCCCAACCGCTGAACCAGCCGCACACCATCGACGCCCAGGCGCAGAAGGTCGAAGAGCCGGCGCGCAAGGACTGACGGGTAGCCATCGATGTTCGGAATCAGCTTCAGCGAACTGTTGCTGGTCGGGCTGGTCGCCCTGCTGGTGCTCGGCCCCGAGCGTCTGCCGGGCGCCGCACGTACCGCCGGCCTGTGGATCGGCCGCCTGAAGCGCAGTTTCAATACCATCAAGCAGGAAGTGGAACGGGAAATCGGTGCGGACGAGATCCGCCGGCAACTGCACAACGAGCACATCCTCTCGATGGAGCGCGAAGCGCAGAAGCTGCTGGCCCCGCTGACCGGCCAGAATCCCCCGCAGGAAACCCCGCCGCCGGCGGCCGAGAGCCCGGCGCCGAGCGTACCCACGCCGCCGCCGACCAGCACGCCCGCGGACGCCGCGGCACCGCCGGCAGTCGCTGCCTCCACTCCCCCTTCGCCACCGTCCGAGACGCCGCGTAATCCATGAGCGCCGATAAACCCGAGCAGCCCGAGCACGACCAGGAAATGCCCCTGGTCTCGCACCTGACCGAACTGCGTACGCGCCTGCTGCGCAGCGTGGCGGCGATCTTCCTGATCTTCGCCGGCCTGTTCTACTTCTCGCAGAAGATCTACACCCTGGTCTCCGAGCCGTTGCGCCGCTTCCTTCCGGAAGGCACCAGCATGATCGCCACCGACGTCGCCTCGCCGTTCCTCGCGCCGTTCAAGCTGACCATGGTGGTGGCTCTGTTCCTCGCCATGCCGGTGATCCTCGCGCAGGTCTGGGGCTTCATCGCGCCCGGCCTGTACAAGCACGAGAAGCGCGTGGCGCTGCCGCTGCTGGTGTCCAGCATCATCCTGTTCTACGCCGGGATGGCCTTCGCCTACTTCCTGGTGTTCCCGATGATCTTCCACTTCTTCGCCAGCGTGACGCCCGAGGGCGTGGCGATGATGACGGACATCAACAGCTACCTGGACTTCGTCCTGACCCTGTTCTTCGCCTTCGGCGTCGCCTTCGAGATCCCGGTGGCCACGGTGCTGCTGATCTGGATCGGGGTGGTCGACGTCGAGTACCTGAAGAAGATCCGCCCGTACGTGATCATCGGCTGCTTCGTGGTCGGCATGGTCCTGACCCCGCCGGACATCTTCTCCCAGACCATGCTCGCGGTGCCAATGTGGCTGCTGTTCGAGATCGGCCTGCTGTTCGGCCGCCTGGTACGCAAGCGCGGCGAGCATCCGGACGACCAACCGGCCAGCGACGGCGACCAGCCTCCGGCCACCCGCCAGTGAACCTGCTGCTCCTCGACGACGCCGACTTCGTGTCGGCGGATCGTGCGGTCCTGCACGATCGCCGCCTCAAGCACCTGCACGAAGTGCACCGCGCCGAGAACGGCGACACCCTGCGGGTCGGCCGCCTCGGCGGCTGGATGGGCGAAGGCCGCCTGCTGAAGCTCGACGCCAGCGAGGCGACCCTGGAGGTGCGCTTCGACCAGCCGCCGCCGGCCAAGTTGCCGATCACCCTGCTGCTGGCCTTGCCGCGACCGAAGATGCTCCGCCGGGTGTTGCAGACCATCGCCGCAATGGGCGTACCGAAGCTGGTGCTGCTGAACAGCTACCGCGTAGAAAAGAGCTTCTGGCAGACCCCGTTCCTCGACCCGGCGGCGATCCGCGAGAACCTGGTCCTCGGCCTGGAGCAGGCCCGCGATACGGTGCTGCCGGAAATCATCGTCGAGAAGCGCTTCAAACCCTTCGTCGAAGACCGCCTGCCGGCCCTGGCCGCCGGCAGCCTCGGCCTGGTCGGCCATCCCGGTCCCTGGCCGGCCTGTCCGCGCGCGGTGGAGAAGCCGGTGACCCTGGCGATCGGCCCGGAAGGCGGCTGGATTCCCTACGAGGTCGACAAGCTGCGCGAAGCCGGACTGCATCCGGTGCAGCTCGGCGAACGCATCCTGCGCGTGGAAACCGCGGTCAGCGCCTTGCTTGCGCGGTTGTTCTGAAAAAACTCCGGTAAAAGACTGAAGGTTTCCCTCGCCCGGCCGACATCCTCTGTCGCGCAGGGCTCCGCACGACAACCATAAGACCTCGCCCGCCGGCCACGTACCGGCCCTCCGCGCCCGCACGCCGGACGCGACGACGCTGAGCCATTACCTGTTCCGCCACGCCATGGGGCTGCCAACCCAGGGTGTCGCACTGCCTGGAGTAATGACGATGTACGATTGGTGGGTTCTCCAACTGGCCAAGCTGAGCGTCAGCCGCAAGCTGATGGTCGGTTTCGGTGTCCTCCTCGCGCTGCTTCTGCTGGTGGTGATCAGCAGCAACCGCACCCTCACGCACCAGACCGCCCTCAGCGAGCAGCTCGCCGAAGTCGCCAGCCTGATGGAACAGGCCCAGCAAGCCGAACAAGGCCGCCTGGCATTCGAAGCCGGCAGCGACCCGCGCCAGGCCGAGCAGGTCCGCCAGACCCTGGCCGGGATGCTCCAGCGCCTGCAGGCGCTGCGCCACAGCGAGCTTGACCCGGCCGCCCTGGCCCACCAGGCCGAAGCCATCGAAGCCTACCGCAAGGCCTTCGACGACCTCGCCGCAGCCGATCTGCAACGCAGCGCCGCCCGTGGTGTGCTGGTGGGCACTGCACAGCAGGCGCTGGACAGCTTCGCCCGCCTCGAGGAACTGATGGACGCCAGCCTCGCGCAGCAGGCCGGCGACCCGCAGGCGTTGCAACGCAGCCGTGCGGTGGCCGACCTGCACCAACAGTTGCTCATGGTGCGTTACCAGGTGCGCGGCTACGTCTTCGAGCGCAGCGACAAGGCCGAGCAGGCCGCGTTCGCCGCGTTCGACGCCCTCCGCCAGGCCGGCACGACGCTGCGAGGCCAATTGCCCGGCGAGGCCGATGCGGCGCTGGAACAGGCCATGCGCAGCCTCCAGGGCTATCGTGGCGGCATCGAGCAGTTCCGTGCCGGCGTCGTCCGCACGCGCCAGGCGCAGCAAGCGATGCAAAGCAGCACCCAGGATATGGCCCGGGCCGGCCGGACCCTCACCGAAGCCGGTCGCCAGTTGCGCGAGAGCACCGCCAGCCGCGACCGCGCCAGCCTCTGGCTGATCGCCGCGCTGGCCCTGGCCTTCGGCTGCGTCGCCGGCTGGGCGATCAACCGGCAGATCGTCCGGCCGCTGGACGAAGCCCTCGCGCAGGCCGAGGCCATCGCCGCCGGCGACCTCGGCAAGCGTCCTCAGAATCCCCTGACCCTCCAGCGCCGCGACGAACTGGGCCAGTTGCAGCGAGTCATGCAGCGCATGGGTGACAGCCTGCGCGAGCTGGTCGGGCGGATCGGCGACGGCGTCAGCCAGTTGGCCAGCTCCGCCGAGGAACTCTCGGCGGTCACCGAGCAGACCCGCGCCGGGGTCAACAGCCAGAAAGTGGAGACCGACCAGGTCGCCACCGCCATGCATGAGATGGCCGCCACCGTGCAGGACGTCGCGCGCAACGCCGAGCTGGCCTCCCAGGCCGCTCGCCAGGCCGATGAAGAGGCGCGCCAGGGCGACGCGGTAGTCGACCAGGCGGTGACCCGCATCGAGCGCCTGGCTAGCGAAATGGACGTTTCCAGCGAAGCCATGGCGCGCCTGAAGAACGACAGCGAGCAGATCGGCAGCGTCCTCGACGTGATCAAGTCGGTGGCCGAGCAAACCAACCTGCTGGCGCTCAACGCAGCCATCGAAGCGGCACGCGCCGGCGACGCCGGACGCGGCTTCGCGGTGGTCGCCGACGAGGTCCGCGGCCTGGCCCAGCGCACCCAGCAGTCCACCGCCGAGATCGAGGGCCTGATCCAGCGTCTCCAGCAGGGCGCCGGCGAAGCCGCCGAACGCCTGGAGAACAGCCGCTCGCTGACCGCCAGCACGGTGGAACTGGCGCGCCGCGCCGGCGCCGCGCTGGACAGCATCACCCGCACCGTCTCCGACATCCAGAACATGAACCTGCAGATCGCCACTGCCGCGGAGCAACAGAGCACGGTGGCCGAGGAGATCAACCGCAGCGTCCTCAGCGTGCGCGACGTCGCCGAGCAGTCGGCCGCCGCCAGCGAGCAGACCGCCGCCTCCAGCGGCGAGCTGGCGCGCCTGGGCACGCAGTTGCAGGCGCAGGTGGGACGCTTCCGCCTGTAACATCCCGAGAGGATCCTCCTTGCATCGGCAGCCCCTCCCGTCCATCGAAAGCGGACAGGAGGGGCACCTTTGCGTAGGATCAGGCTTTCGCCTTTTGGGAGATGACGCCATGCGCCCGATGACCATCGATATCGACGAACTGGCCTTCGCCCTGGATACCCCGGGAATCGACCACTACCTCGACCTGCACAGCGGCAAGGTGCTGCTGATCTCCGCCGAGGCGCCCGATCCCGAACTGGACGCATTGCTGGAAAACGAGCCGGAACGCCTGCTGCTGATCGACCCGCTGAGCACCACCCAGTCGCTGGGACTGATGCAGGATTTCCTCCGCGAGGTGGAGGAGCCGCACGCCTATGCGACGCTCGCCAACGCGCTGCAGAGCCGCAAGCCGTTCAAGGCCTTCAAGCACTCTCTGATGGAGTACCCGGAACTGTTGCAGGACTGGTACCGCTACCAGAACGAGCGCCTGCGCGAATGGGCGCTGGACTGGCTGGAAGACAACGATATCCAGCCGGCCGCGCGGCAGAGTCCGACGTCGCTCCTGCCGCCACCGGGCAAGCCGTTCGCCTAGCGCGGTACTAGAGGACCTGACGGAGGAAGGCCTGGGCCCGCGGGTCCTGCGGATTGTCGAAGAACTGCGCCGGCGGCGCGTCCTCCAGCAGCTTGCCGTGGTCGAAGAACAGCACGCGGTCGGCCACTTCGCGGGCAAAGCCCATCTCGTGGGTCACGCAGACCATGGTCATGCCTTCCACGGCCAGGGTCTTCATGACGTCGAGGACTTCGCCGACCATCTCCGGATCGAGCGCCGAGGTCGGTTCGTCGAACAGCATCACCTTGGGGTCCATGCACAACGCGCGAGCGATCGCCACGCGCTGCTGCTGGCCGCCGGACAGGCGCGAGGGATATTCGTCGGCCTTCTGCCCGATACCGACCTTGGCCAGCAGCGCCCGCGCCTTGGCCTCGCGCTCGGCCTTGCCGCGTTTGCGCACCACGCGCTGGGCCAGGCAGAGGTTCTCGAGCACGGTCATGTGCGGGAACAGGTTGAAATGCTGGAACACCATGCCGACTTCGCGGCGGTAGGCATTGATGTCGGTCCTCGGGTCGGCCAGGTCGACGCCGTCGATGCTCACCGAGCCTTCGTCGAACTCCTCCAGGCCGTTCAGGCAGCGCAGGAAGGTCGACTTGCCGGAACCGGACGGACCGATCACCACCAGCACCTCGCCCCTGGCCACGCGGGTACTCACGTCGTCCACCGCGCGCACTACCTGGCCGCGGGTATCGAAGACCTTCAGCAGGTTGCGTACTTCAATCACTTTGTCCGAGCCTCCGCTCCAGTCGGGATGCCATGTGCGAAAGGGGCAGGTTCAACAGCAGGTACAGCGCGGCGACGCAGAACCAGATCTCGAAGGTGGAGAACGAGGTGGTGATCGCCTCGCGGCCGCTCTTGGTCAGTTCGGTGATGGCGATCACCGAGACCAGCGAGGTGTCCTTGACCAGGCTGATGAACTGCCCGGCCAGCGGCGGCAGCACGCGCTTGAAGGCCTGCGGCAGGATCACGTAGCGCATCGACTGGCCGGCGTTCAGGCCCAGGGAGCGGGCGGCCTCGTTCTGTCCGCGGGCGATGGACTGCACGCCGGCCCGGATGATCTCGGCCACGTAGGCGCCGGTGAACAGCGCCAGCGCCGCGACCCCGGCGAACTCGCGGGACAGGTTGAGCACGGTGCCGATGAAGAAGTAGAAGATGAAGATCTGCACCAGCAACGGCGTGCCGCGCACCAGCTCGACGTAGATCGTCGACAGGTCGTGCAGGGTCGGGTTCTTCGACAGCCGGCAGAGGCCGGCAACCAGGCCGATCGCCAAGCCGATGGCACCGGACACCAGCGATAGCCAGAGGGTGGTCCACAGGCCCCAGAGCAGTGGGCCGGCGGCCCAGTGGCGGGTCACCCCGACCGCGTCGCCCTCGGCCACGTCGTCGCCTTCGGAGAATTGCAGGCTGTCCTGGGCGACGGTCACGACCTGCTTCTCGCCGCTCTCGCCAAGCA
The DNA here is from genome assembly GCF_005503585.1 of Pseudomonas sp. 2VD. NCBI lineage: Bacteria > Pseudomonadati > Pseudomonadota > Gammaproteobacteria > Pseudomonadales > Pseudomonadaceae > Pseudomonas > Pseudomonas sp. 2VD. The sequence continues at coordinate 21,555 of NZ_SCND01000023.1, read as the reverse complement.
GCGTGACGCGCGCGTCCCTGCCCTGTTCCTCGATAGCCTCGACCCGGCCGATCTCGTTGGCCCGCAACGGCTCCTCGGCCTGGTAGGCGAAGTACTGCGGAACGCGGTTCCAGCGCCATTCATAGGAAATCAGCGAGGTGGAGAACCACAGCGCCCAGGCCAGGACCAGCAGGATCAGCCCGGTCAGCAGGTGCCAGGGCCAGACGGAACGTTTCTTCTTGGTCACGGAAACTCTCTCGAACGATGGAATGCGCAGGTACGACGGCCCCCTTCGCGGGGGCCGTCAGCGGTTCATTCCATTTCCTTCAGCCACTCGGTGTTCTTGAACCACTTGTCGTGGATGCGCTGATAGGTGCCGTCTTCGCGGATCTGATGGAGGAAGTTGTTGATGAAGTTGATGCTGTCGTAGTCGCCTTTCTTCAGGCCGAACGCCAGCGGCTCGTAGGTGAACGGCTGGTCGAGGTAGACCAGCTTGCCGGCGCCGAACTTGCTCACCGCCACCACGTTGTAGGGCGAGTCGTAGATGAAGGCGTCAGCCTTGCCGTTGACCACGTCCATCACCGCTTCCGGCTCGTTGTCGAAGCCGTGGTACTTGGCCTTGCTGATCAGCTTGCGGGCAACGATCTCACCGGTGGTGCCGATCTTCGAGGTGATGCTGTACTGCGGATCGTTCAGGTCCTTGTAGGACTTGATCTTGCCTTCCAGTTCCTTGCGCACCAGCAGGGTCTGGCCGACCACGATGAAGGGCTCGGAGAAGTTCAGGCGCAGGTTGCGCTCCTGGGTCAGGGTCATGCCCGAGCCGATCATGTCGAACTTGTCGGTCAGCAGCGCCGGGATGATGCCGTCGTAGCTGGTGGAGACCAGCTCCAGCTTGACGCCCATGGACTTGGCCATGGCCTTGAGCAGGTCGACTTCGAAGCCGATGATCTGGCCGCGCTTGTTGGTCATCTCGAACGGCATGTAGGTCGGGTCCATGCCGACCCGCAGGGTGCCGCGCTTGACCGCGTCCTCCACCGCGCCGGCCGCCTGGACCGAAGCCACGCCCACCAGGGCGCAGACGCCCAGAACCAATGAAGCAAGATACTTTTTCATTCCCCAATCCCCAGCAGTCTTAGAAACACAGTCGTCGAACGGATGCTCTCGTCGTGTCGCCGTCCCGGGCGGGCAGCAGGCCATGACCGGCTGCGCAAAAGGCGGCCGATAGTACCTCAGCTGGCGAACGATACGAGACTTTCTGGATTGCCGGCGCAGGGTAACAGCAGCGCCGCACGGGGAAAACAGGCAAGAAACAGACCATGCCCCGGCGGCGTTCCGCCGGGGGCATGGGATCAGGACTGGGCGGCGGGCAGCAGGCCGGCGTCGCCGGGCACTACCTGGGCCAGCGGTACGCTGGCGGCGTGGGGGTCGTCCGCCTCGGCCTTGCGCCAGCGGCCGAGCCAGTCGTCGCGGTCCTCTTCCCAGACCCGCGTATGCAGGCGCGAAAGTGCTACCGGGTCACTCAACAGGGCCAGGCGCGTGGCGCCGTCGAGCTGTTCCGGGCCCTTCTCGATGGCCTTGCCGATACGCTCGCCGCGCACCGTCTCGATGGCTTGCGCACGGTTGTGGCGAGCCGTGCCCATGGCGCAGGCCAGGGCGTTGAGCAACGGATCGACGGCGGCCTTGAGGAAGCCATCCTTGAGCGCATGCCAGCGGTTCTCGTAGGTGTACTCGTCGGTGGCGCGCAGCTCGCGCGGCGTGTCGTACTCCTCCGGGATCAGGAACAGCTTTTCATCGCGGGCGCGCAGGCCCAGCTTCACCCGGCTGGAGATCACCGATACCGGGATAGACAGGATCAGCGAACCGACGATCGGCGACAGCCACCACAGGAAGCGCGGGTTGAGCCAGGCCACCAGCAGGGTCCAGGCGATACCCAGCAGGGTCTGCATGCCGTGCCGGCGGATCGCCTCGCTCCAGGGCGTGGCGTCGTCGTCGCGCTGCGGCGAGTTCCACTGCACCGACCAGCCGAGGAAGGCGGCCAGCACGAAGCGGGTGTGGAAGAGCATGCGCACCGGCGCCAGCAGCACCGAGAAGAACATCTCCAGAAGCATGCTCAGGGTCACCCGGATCACCCCGCCGAAACCCTTGGCGCCCTTGGCCCAGATCAGCATTACGCTGAGCAGCTTGGGCAGGAACAACAGGGTCAGGGTGGTGGAGAACAACGCGATGGCCTTCTCCGGATGCCACTGCGGCCAGATCGGGAACAACTGCCGCGGTTCCAGGAAGTACTGCGGCTCCATCAGTTGGTGCACCGCCAGCAGCGCGGTGGAAAGCACCAGGAAGAAGAACCACAACGGCGCCGACAGGTAGGACATGACCCCGGTGAGGAACACCGCGCGGTGCACCGGGTGCATGCCCTTGACCAGGAACAGGCGGAAGTTCATCAGGTTGCCGTGGCACCAGCGGCGGTCGCGCTTGAGTTCGTCGAGCAGGTTCGGCGGCAGTTCTTCGTAGCTGCCGTCGAGGTCGTAGGCGATCCACACGCCCCAGCCGGCACGGCGCATCAGCGCAGCCTCGACGAAGTCGTGGGACAGGATCGCGCCGGCGAACGAGCCCTTGCCCGGCAACGGCGCCAGGGCGCAGTGGTCGATGAAGGGCTGCATGCGGATGATCGCGTTGTGGCCCCAGTAGTGCGACTCGCCGAGTTGCCAGAAGTGCAGGCCGGCGGTGAACAGCGGGCCGTAGACGCGGGTGGCGAACTGCTGCATGCGCGCATACAGGGTGTCCATGCCGGACGCCTTCGGCGCGGTCTGGATGATCCCCGCCTCAGGATTGGCCTCCATCAGGCGCACCAGCTTGGCCAGGCAGTCGCCGCTCATCACGCTGTCGGCGTCCATCACCACCATGTAGCGGTAGTCGCCGCCCCAGCGCCGGCAGAAGTCGTCGATGTTGCCGCTCTTGCGCTTCACCCGGCGCCGGCGGCGACGGTAGAAGATCTTGCCGAAGCCCTTGGTCTCGCGGCACAGCTCGAGCCAGGCCTGCTGCTCGGCGACGGCGATATCCGGGTCGTTGGTGTCGCTGAGGACGAAGAAGTCGAAGCGTTCCATCTCGCCGGTGGCGGCCATCGACTCGACGGTCGCCCGCAGGCCGGCGAATACCCGCGGCACGTCTTCGTTGCAGATCGGCATGACGATCGCCGTGCGGGCGTCGGCGGCGATCGGCTCGCTGCCGGCGCTGCTGCCGGAGATCCGGTAGCGGTCGCGCCCGGTGAGCAGCTCCCAGAAGCCCATCAGCGCGGTCCAGAAGCCGGCCGAGACCCAGCAGAAGAGGATCGCGAAGAGCGCCAGGATGCCGAACTGGATGACATAGGGCAGCACCTGCTGGACGGTATCCAGCAGGCTCTGCTGGGCCAGTTCCTCCAGGTCGACGAAGGCCCAGCCCTGGTAGGGCAGGATGCCTTTCATGTAGTAGGTGGCGACCGAGGTCTGCGCCAGCATCAACAACAGCAGGATGAACCGGCGCAGCGAGCCGACCCGCTGCCAGCGGGCCCGCGGCAGGGCACGCTTGGGCTTGGGCGGGTTGCTGCGTCCGGTCAGCCGACGCCAGCCGCGCACCAGGATGTTGGTGCGCCAGGGCTCGGGAATCACCTTGGTACGGCGGATCGGCGGGGAAATCTTGAGGAAGGTGCGACCCTGGGCGTCGACGCCGAACATCTCGGCGTCGTCCAGCTCAGGGGTGCCCAGCTGCAGGCGGGCGCGTACCGAGGCCAGGGCGGGATCGCCCCCGGCATCGGCAGCGGCGCCTTCCGCTCCCGCCAGGCGAGCGTGCAGCTCGGAGAAGGAAGCGGACTCGCCAAGCCGCTCCCGCTCCTCTTCCGCCAGGGGAAGATGAGCGAGGTAGTCGGCCAGCGGTGCTTTCATAGTGGATGGGTTATTCATCGGCAGGCAGCTGATAGCTCCAGGTTTCGCTCAGTGGCTTCTGCGCCTCGTCGACCAGCGCCGCGCGCATTTCCACCGGCTTCTTCGGATCCTTGACCTTGATCCGCAGCGTCAGGCGCCAGCCTTTCAGGACCGGGTTGTAACGCAGGCTGTTCTCCACCACCTCGGCGTTGCTGTCGGTGCTGACCTGGGTGGTCACCGGCGCGTCCGGCGCCAGGTCCTTCAGGGCCGGCCCTTCGAAGTCGACGACCAGGGCGGTACTGCCGTCCTGCTGGCGGATCAGGTTCTTCTGCTTCACGTCGCCGACCGAGCGCATGGTCTGCTTGACCCAGGAGGATTTCGGGTCGTGCAGTTCGTCTTCATCCATGGTCCAGTGCAGGCGGTAGGCGAAGTCCAGCGGCTTTCCGACCTCAGGCTGGGTCTCGGGGTTCCAGAACGCGACGATATTGTCGTTGGTTTCGTCCGGGGTCGGGATTTCCACCAGTTCCACGGTGCCCTTGCCCCAGTCGCCCTTCGGCTCGATCCAGGCGCTCGGACGCAGGTCGTAGCGGTCGTCCAGGTCTTCGTAGCGGGAGAACTCGCGGCCGCGCTGGAGCAGGCCGAAGCCTTTCGGGTTCTCCACGCTGAAGGTGCTCACCGACAGGTGCTTCGGATTGTTCAGCGGACGCCACAGCCACTCGCCGTTGCCGGCATGGATCTGCAGACCGCTGGAGTCATGCAGCTCGGGCCGGAAGTTGTGCTGCTCGGACGGCTGGTTGGAGCCGAACAGGTACATGCTGGTCAGCGGCGCCAGGCCCAGTTTGCTGACCTTGTCGCGGAGGAACACGCGGGCCTGGACATCCATCACCGCATCCTTGCCCGGACGCAGCACGAAGCGGTAGGCGCCGGTGGCCCGCGGCGAGTCGAGCAGGGCGTAGATCACCAGTTGCTTGTCCTGCGCCTTCGGCCGCTCGATCCAGAATTCGCGGAAGCGCGGGAACTCTTCGCCCGAAGGCAGCGCGGTATCGATCGCCAGGCCGCGCGCCGACAGACCGTAGACCTGGCCCTTGCCGACCACGCGGAAGTAGCTCGCGCCGAGGAAGGTGGCGATCTCGTCCTGCTTGTCGGCCTTGTTGATCGGATAGAGCACGCGGAAACCGGCATAGCCGAGATCCTTGGTGGCATTCTCGTCGAACTTCAGGGATCCGAAATCGAATTTGGTGCGATCGTACTTGATCGGCTTGACCGTGGTAGCGGTCACCTCGTTGATCTTCACCGGCGTGTCGAAGTGCATGCCCTGGTGATAGAAGCTCAGCTTGAACGGCGTCTTCAGCTTGCCCCAGTAGGCGCGCTCGTTGATGAAACGGATCTGCTGGTAATCGGCGAATTTCATTTCGCTGAATTCCGATGGCAGGTTGCTGGTCGGCGCGGAATACTTGTCGCCGGCCAGGTCCTTGGCCTTGCTCGCCACGTCGTCGATGCTGAACGCCCATACCGGGGCGGCGACGAATGCCAGCGCGGTCGAGCCGGCAAGCAGCAGGGTGCGCACGCGGGCGCGGAAATCGGTGTTTGAAACGGAACGGAAAATCACGAGGCCCCCTCGTCCGTGAACATGAATTACTGAAGACGCCCTGACCGTTCAGGGGTCTCCGACGGCACCGGAGTGCCGGTCGAACATGGTTTCGCCACATTCGCTGCCAAACCCGATAGATAGCCAGATTTGGCGCGATCTGACAAAAAGAATGCCTGTTTCCAGTCATTCGCGTTACGTGCACCGGGCCTGGAAAACCAGGGGGCATGCCGCTCGTCGGCTAGCGACCCCAGAGGTTCCGACCCTGCCCGGGCGGAATGATTCCCGTCCATTGGGTTGCAGGACGCCCCGCCCGGCATCGGGATGCCGGCCGGCCTGTCCTGTACAGCATGAAATCGGCGTGCGGATGATGCACCGAGGTTGTGACAAAAGGCCATGTATCTGTCACAAAAATTCACCGTTCCGGCCCCGCCATCCCTCCCTGAAGCACCTTGGGGACAATCCCCTCGACGCCGATCAACTCTCCAGCAGGAAGGTCACCGGCCCGTCGTTGACCAGGTGCACCTGCATGTCGGCGCCGAAACGCCCGGTCGCCACCTGCGGATAGGCCTCCCGCGCCAGTTTCACCAGGTGCTCGAACACCGTCTCTCCTTGCGCCGGCGGCGCCGCGCTGGAGAAGCTCGGACGCAGTCCGCTGCGGGTGTTCGCCGCCAGGGTGAATTGCGAGACCAGCAGCAAGCCGCCCTGCACGTCCAGCAAGGACCGGTTCATCTTGCCCTCGTCGTCGCCGAACACCCTGTAGTTGAGCAGCTTGTGCAGCATCTTCGCCGCGCAACGCTCGCCATCCTCGGGCTCGACCCCGACCAGCACCAGCAGGCCGCGATCGATGGAGCCGACGATTTCGCCGCCAACCTCCACCCGCGCCGCGCCGACGCGCTGCAGCAATGCCTTCATTCGGCCTCCGGCGGCAGGTCGAGCAGTCGCCGGCCGATCTCGTTGGTGGCGCGCACCAGCGCATCGACTATCCCCGGCTCGCTGGCGGTGTGCCCGGCGTCGCGGATGATCTGCAGTTCGCTGTTCGGCCAGGCCTGGTGCAGGGCCCAGGCATTGTCCAGCGGACAGATGGCGTCGTAGCGGCCATGCACAATCACGCCAGGCAGATGGGCGATGCGGTGCATGTCCTCGAGCAACTGGTTGGGCCTGAGGAAGCCCTGGTTGACGAAGAAGTGGTTCTCGATGCGCGAGATCGACAGCGCCCTGCCCGGCTCGGTGAAGCGGTCCACCACCATGGGGTTGGGGCGCAGCGTGGCGGTGCGGCCCTCCCAGGTCGACCAGGCCTTGGCGGCGTGCATCTGGGCGATCTGGTCGCTACCGGTCAGGCGCTTGTGGAAGGCCGCCAGCAGGTCGCCGCGCTCTTCCGGCGGGATCGGCGCGACATAGTCTTCCCAATAGTCGGGGAACAGGCGGCTGGCGCCTTCCTGGTAGAACCAGTGGATGTCCTGCGGACGGCAGAGGAAGATGCCGCGCAGGATCAGCGCATGGACCCGCTCGGGATGGGTCTGCGCGTAGGCCAGCGACAGGGTCGAGCCCCAGGAACCGCCGAACAGCACCCACTTCTCGATACCCAGGTGCTCGCGCAGGCGCTCCATGTCCGCCACCAGCTCCCAGGTGCTGTTCTTCTCCAGGCTGGCGTGGGGCGTGGAACGGCCGCAACCGCGCTGGTCGAAGGTGACGATACGGTAGAGGTTGGGATCGAAGAAGCGACGCGACAGGGCATCGCAACCGGAGCCGGGGCCGCCGTGGACGAAGACGACCGGCAGTCCGTCCGGCGAACCGCTTTCGTCGGCATACAGCACATGCGGTTCGTCGACGGCCAGCTCGTGGCGAGCGTAGGGTTTAATTTCCGGATACAGAACTAGCATGATGCGCTCCCGAGGCGATGTGTTCGGCCCCCGGCGCAAACGTCGACAGCGGGGCCCGTCCTTTGCTCTGCCGCGCATGATACTTCGGCGCCGGGAAAAAAACCGAGCGGCTTTCATGTCCGCCCCGGTAGACGGAAAACCATCAATCCAAGCAACGGCGCCTGGCGCCGGGAGAGCGAGCATGGCCGAGGCCTTGCGACACCGTATCCGCGCCGCCGGCCTGCTGGTGGTGGAGCAACGCATCCTGCTGGTCCGCCACGAGGTCGGCGGCGACATCTACTGGATTCCGCCCGGCGGCGGCTTCGAGTCGGAATGCGACGAATCGACAAAGGATACCGTCCGGCGCGAGTTTTTCGAGGAGACCGGCCTGCGGGTGGACGTCGGCCCGCTGGTCTACGTGCGCGAATTCGCCGAACCCGCCGCCGGGCGCTTCCACATGGAGCTGTTCTACCGCATCGACGCCTGGCGTGGCGAGCCGACCCTGGCCAACCTGAAGGGCCTGGGCGGCGACGAGTTCGATATCCGCGAGGTCGGCTGGATCGCTCGCGACGAACTGCCTGGCCTGCCGTCTTTCTATCCGGCCGAACTGGCCGACGACGTCTGGTCGCGCCTGGACGCGCCGACGCCGTCGATCCGCCACCTTGGCCTGCAGCGCTAGACGCTCACTGCACCGGATCGCTGGTGGGGTTCTCGAGGATCGCCTTCAGCTCCGCGGTCATGGGGAACTCCAGGTTCAGCCCCTTGGGCGGGATCGGCTGCTGGAACCAGCGCTGGTAGATGCCCTGTATCTCGCCCGAGCGATACAGCCCGGCCAGGGTCTCGTTGACCAGGGCAAGGAACTGCGGGTCGTCCTTGCGCACCATGCAGCTGTAGATCTCCCGCGATTGCGGCTCGCCGACCACCACCCAGTCGTGCGGCTGGCGCGCCTTGGCGCGTTCGCCGTAGAGCAGCGCATCGTCCATGTAGAAGGCCACCGCGCGACCCGATTGCAGCATCTGGAAGGCTTCGCCGTGGTCCTTGGCGCTGACCACGTTCATCCCCAGCTTGTGTTCGGCGTTGTAGTTCTTCAGGTAGCGCTCGTTGGTGGTGCCGGCGGTGGTCACCACGTTCTTGCCCTTGAGGTCGTCGAAGTGGGCGATGCCGCTGTCCTTGCGGGTCAGCAACTGGCCCTTGACGTAGATGAAGCCGTAGGAGAACGCCACCTGTTTCTGCCGCTCGGCGGTGACCCCGGTGGAGCCGCACTCCAGGTCGACGGTGCCGTTCTGCACCAGCGGGATGCGAGTCTGCGAAGTGACCAGGTTGTACTTCACCTTGAGTTCCGGCTTGCCGAGGGTGCTTTTGAGCCGCTCCACCACCTTGCCGGCCAGTTCCACCGAATAGCCCATGGGCTGGCCGCTGTTATCGCCAAGGTAGGAGAAAGGCACCGAGGCATCGCGATAACCCAGGGTTATCGTGCCGTTGTCGGCAACCTTCTTCAGGGTGCCGCTGAGTTCCTCGGCCTGCGCGGCGCCGATGGCGAGCGACAGGGAGAGTGCGAAAGTGCTGGATACAAGGGTTTTCATCGGAGGTTCTGCCTCTTTTTTCTTATGGCTATGGAAAGTAAGTCAGCCCCTGGCCGCCACCACGGTGATCTCCACCAGCACCGACGGACGCGCCAGCTCCGCCTGGACGGTGGTCCGGCTGGGCGCCTGGCCGGTCGGCAACCACTGGGTCCAGACCTCGTTCAGGGCGGCGAAATCGCGGGCGATGTCCTTCAGGTAGATGGTCGCGCTGAGGATACGCTCCTTGCGCGACCCGGCCTCGGCCAGCAGCGCGTCGATCTTCGCCAGCACCTCGCGGGTCTGGCCATGGATATCCTCGGCCTGGCCCGGCACCTGGCCGGAAAGAAATACCAGGGCGTCGAAGCAGACCGCGGCGGACAGGCGGTCGTTGGTGGCGATACGGGTCGGTTCCATGGGAGTGCTCCAGTCGAGGGGGGATCAGCCAGCCAGCGCGCCGCGCGGCAGCAGGCCAGTGGTATCGATGCTCGGCGGGCGGCGGCCGATCTGCTCGGCCAGCAGGCGCCCGCTGCCGCAGGCCAGGGTGAAGCCGAGCGCGCCGTGGCCGAGGTTGAGCCAGAGGTTGCGGTAGCCGCCGTTGCCCACCAGCGGTACCCCGGTGGGCGTGGCCGGGCGCATGCCGGCCCATTCGACGGCAGCGTCGAAATCGCCGCCCTGCGGGAACGTGTCCCGCGCCTGCTGGCGCAGCAGTGCCAGGCGCGCGGGCTCGAGGCCGGGGTCGAAGCCGACGATGTCGACCATCGCGGCGATCCGCAGCCGCTCGCCGATCCGCGCGTAGACGATCTTGCGGTCGTAATCGGTGATGCTGGTATCCGGCGCGCGGTGCTGCGCGCCGACCGGCAGGGTCAGGCTATAGCCCTTGAGCGGGTATAGCGGCAGGCGCAGGCCCGGCAGCATCAATTCGGCGCTGCGGTAGCCGGCGGCCAGCACCACATGATCGGCCTCGATGAGATCGCCGCCGACCTCGACGCCACGCACCGCCGCGCCGCCCTCGACGATCTTCGTCACCCTGCGGCCATGCAGTTGCCGGCAATGTCCGGAAGCCTGCAGGCGCTCGGCAAGTTGCACGCAGAAGGCATGGCAGTCGGCGACCTCCTCGTCCGGCGTGTGGATGCCGCCGACGAAGGGCGCGGCGGACAGGGCCGGCTCCAACTCGCGGCACTCGGCGGCGGACAGGACGAATTGCGCCGAAGGATCGGCCAGGCCCTGGCGGGCCCGCGCAAAGCTGGCCGGTTGGCGAAACGCCACCAGCTTGCCGTTGCGCCGCCAGTCGAAGCCATCGAGGCCATCCTCCTCGCGCCAGGCCTGCAGGGTGCGCTGGCTGAGCAATGCCAGGCGCAGCAGGTGCGCGGCATTGCGGCGGTTCAGCGAGCCGCGGCAGGCCGCGAGGAAGCCCAGCAGCCAGCGCCACTGCGCCGGATCAAGACGCGGCCGCAGGCGCAACGGCGCATCGTTGCGCAGCAGCCAGCCGAGCGCCTGGGCCGGCACGCCGCTGTCGGCCAATGGCGCCACGTAGCGATAGGACAACTGCCCGCCATTGGCGTAGCTGGTTTCCAGCCCGCCCCGCTCGCGCGCTTCCACCAGGGTCACGTCGAATCCTTCGCGAACCAGGGCGTAGGCCGTGGCCAGGCCGACCACGCCGGCGCCGATGATGCAAACCCGCTGAGCCATGACAATCGTTATCCAGGTGTTTTCCAGGGCTTCGACGATAGGCGCGGATGACAGCGGTAGGACAATGAATAAAGATGGCCAGGGTATAAATCCAGGTTATGGGCTCGCGCCGATGAAGCTCCGTCATATCGAAGTGTTCCAGGCGATCCGCCAGGCTGGCTCGGTCAGCGGCGCCGCACAGTTGCTGCACGTGTCCCAACCGGCGGTGAGCAAGGTCCTGCAGCACGCCGAGCAGCAACTGGGCTTCCCGCTGTTCTTGCGAGTGCGCGGCAAGCTGCTGGCGACTCCGGAAGCGCTGGAACTGGAGCGCGAAGTGGCCAAGCTCAGCGATAGCCTGCAGGCCGTGCGGCGCCTGGCGCAGAACCTGCGGCGCCAGCCGGGCCACAGCCTGCGCATCGGCGCCACCCCGGCCCTGGCGCTGTCGCTGCTGCCGCGGGCGATCGGCGAATGGAGCGCGCGCTATCCGCAGAGCGGCTGCGAACTGGCCACCTTGCATTCGCGCGAGCTGGTGCAGGGCCTGCTGATGCGCGAACTGGACCTGGCCCTGAGCCTGAAGCAGCCGGAACACCCCGGCCTGCGCGGCGAAACCATCGCCAGCGGCGTATTGGTGGCCCTGGCGCCGCGCGAACACTGGCCCGAAGCGGAACGCCGGCAGCCGCTGAGCCTGGCCGGGCTGGCCGGCGAAGCGCTGATCGGGCTGTCCACCGCCGACCCGCTGTTCGCCCGCCTGGAGGATTACCTCAGCGCCGTGGAGCCACCGCCGCAGGTGAAGATCGCCGTGCAGACCTACGCCCTCGCCCGCGCCCTGGTGGAGGCTGGGGCCGGCCTGGCGCTGGTCGATCCCTTCACCGCCCTCGGCGCCGACCCGCACAGCACCGCGATCCGCCCATTGAGCCCGGCCTTCCCGGTCACCCTCTACGCCATCACCCGCGCCGACGAAACCCCGCCGCACACCCTCGCTCCGCTGCTGCGGATGCTCGCCCGCCAGGCCGAGGAGCGTTTGCGGGCCGTGCAGATGTAGCATTTGCCGCCTGGCCTGCCGCTGGAAACCTTGGACGTCGTTCTGGCCCACGCCTCGCGTACTTACCGCTCCGGCTTCCAGTCTGGGTGGTCCACGTCGTAGCCTTGGGTCGGGTGAGGAGGCAGAGGATGGTCCTTTATCAAATTGGGAAAACGCAAATCAGGATCAGCGGCAAGTTGATCGTAAATACCATCATATAGTTTGTGCAGCTTCTCATCGGGGGCGTACCACATTCTATCGACATCAGGACTGGCTTTATCAAAAACACCGGAGATAAATAAAGCCGCACTCTTTCCGCCCTGAGAGACTGACGCCTGATAATAACCCAATGCTTTTGGAAAATTATGCTCTACTATCTTGTAATACGCCCCCAACTCATAACTAGCCGGCGCATAACCCTGACTAGCAGCACAGTGAGTATACGCCAACCCCAAATCCTTTTTTTTGGCCACATATATATAAAGCTTACCTAGTTCAGTTAGTGCCGGCGGATTTCCTAGGCTAGCAGCCTTATCAAGAAAAGTAAGTCCGTCAGTTGCAGGGTTTTTAACCCCGGCGCGATTTCCAATCATTGCTCCCATATCATAGAACCCCTGAGGCACATCCAGATCTATCATCTTTTGATAGAGATCCAATGCCTTCTGCGTATCTTTTTCTACTCCTCCGGGCCACCCTGTACGATAAAGATTCGCCAAATTATGCATGGCCTTCCAATGGCCGCGCTCCACTGCCTTACTGTAAAGCTCGACGATACGGCCCCAGGGCCGCAGAGTATCGGGCTTGGCCAAGGCGGCTGCTTCGCGGTACCAAGCATCGGCTTGCGAATCCAACGGCGGCAGATGGTCTTTTTCATTAACGCAGACAAACGATTTGCTGTTGGCCATCACGGGGACGCCTGCAAGACAGAGCACGACCCAAAGTCCAATAGCCATCAGCCGCATCACTGCCCCGATTTCCAGTCGGGCCGATCTGCGTCGTAGCCCTGGGTCGGGTGAGGAGGCAGAGGATGGTCCTTTATCAAGTTGGGAAAACGCAAATCAGGATCAGCGGAAAGTTGGTCGTAAATACCATCATATAGTTTGTGCAGCCTCTCATCGGGGGCGTACCACATTCTGTCAACATCGGGACTAGTCTTATCAAAAACTCCGGACATGAAGAAGGCAGCATCATTATTTCCTTGGCTTGCAGCAAGAAGGTAATAGCCTGCCGCCTTTGGGTAGTTATGTGCCACCAAACGATAGTACATCGCCAGTTCGTAATTGGCAGGAGCATAGCCCTGGCCTGCAGCACAGTTCGTATATTTCAGCCCCAACTCATCCTGACCAGCAAAATATATATATAGCCTTCCTAACTCAGTTAATGCTGGTGGATTACCCAAGCTTGCAGCCTTATCGAGAAAAGTAAGTCCATCAGTCGCAGGATTCTTGACGCCAGCACGATTTCCGATCATTGCCGCCATATCGTAGAAACCTTGAGGAACCTTCAAATCGATCATCTTCTGGTAGAGATCTAGAGCTTTCTGAGTATCCTTCTCCACACCGCCTGGCCAACCGGTACGATAGAGGCTCGCCAAGTTATGCATAGCCTTCCAGTGACCACGCTCAACTGCCTTACTGTATAGATCGACGATACGAGGCCACGGACGCAAGGTATCGGGCTTGGCCAGGGTCGCCGCTTCGCGATACCAAGCATCGGCCTGCGGGTCCAGAGGGGGTAGATGGTCCTTTTCGTTAACGCAGACAAAAGGCTTGCTGTCAGCCATAGCGGGAACTGCTGCGAGACAAAGTACAGCCCATATTCCAATAGCCATTAGCCGAATCACTGACCCGGCTTCCAGTCGGGTCGAGCTGCGTCGTAGCCCTGGACGGGGTGGGGTGGCAAGGGGTTATCTTTTACCAAATTGGGAAAACGAAGATCGGGGTCGGCATCAATTTGCAGATAGAGGGAGTAGTAGAATTTCTCAAGCTTTTCATCCGGCGTATACCACATTGCACTTGAAGGAGGCGTCCTCTTTCCGAAGACGCGCGAGAGAAAAAAGGCTGCACTCCTGCCGCCTTGAGAGACGGAGACTTGATAGTAGCTAAGTGCCTTTGGATAATTATGCTCAACCAACTCATAGTAGCTTCCAAGCTCATAGCTCGCCGGAGCATAACCTTGACTGGAAGCACAACTGGTATACGCCAGCCCCAATTCCTTTTCCTTGGCCACATAAATATAGAGTTTACCCAACTCGGTCAGTGCTGGCGGGTTCCCCAAACTAGCGGCTTTATCCAAGAAGGTCAGACCATCGGTAGCAGGGTTCTTAACACCGGCACGATTACCAATCATTGCCCCCATGTCATAGAAACCTTGGGGTACTCCTAGGTCGATCATCTTCTGGTAAATATCCAGAGCTTTCTGTGTATCCTTCTCTACTCCACCAGGCCACCCCGTTCGATAGAGATTTGCCAGGTTATGCATCGCCTTCCAATGGCCACGCTCCATTGCTTTGCTGTACAAATCGACAATGCGCTCCCACGGCCGCAGAGCGTCAGGCTTGGCTAGGCTTACCGCCTCGCTATACCATGCGTCAGCCTGCGGATCCAGCGGGGGAAGATGGTCTTTTTCATTGACACAGACAAAGGGCTTGGTCTCAGCCATAGAGGGAGCTCCGAAGATCATCAGGAATACAATCAGCCAAGAAAAAAAACGCATCCCTTAATCCACCGTAAAGCTCGGGCTATAAGGTGTTATGACATCCCAGAACCGTAATAGATGGCTAGTGAGAGGTTCATCGTTTCGCTGCTGTTTCCAGTTCTTGTCCATTGTTTGATTCCAAAGTTCAAAGTTGTCCTTGGTTGTTGCAGCCACTTCATACGCATGTAGTCCCCACAACTCCTCCCGCATCGCCCTCGCCAAATCCGGATTGGGCTGGGCAATCCCCAACTCGCTGTCGCTATGCATGCTGCGGACATTGATATTGGCCGAGCTGAGCAGGGTATAGAGGTCGTCCACCAGCAGCAGCTTGGAGTGCACGTAGATGTGCTTGTAGCGCGCCTTCAGCGGCGGTGCCCCGAGGGCGGCCTCGGCTTCGGCGGACAGGCGCCCTGGCGGCGGGCTGCCGGGGGCAGGGTCGCTGGTGGCCAGGGTGGCGACGACCACCTTGAGGCCGGGTACTTCGGCGAGTTGATAGGGCTTGTCGTCCTCGCCGGTGTTCTTCGCCAGTCCGGGAATCCCCTGCGCGCCAAGACCGCCGAGGCGTTGCTCGACTTCCGGCGTCACGCCTTTCTGTTCGAGCGCTTCGATCTTGCGCTCCAGCCGTTCGATGTTGTTTTCCTGGCCGCGCCGGACATAGGGATCGGGATGTAGGTTTTCCCTGACCTGCTTCAACTGCTCCCGCTTTTCCCGCAAGTCATGCGCCAGGTCGCGCTGTACCTGCGGCATCAGTTGCTCCTGGCCCAGGCCTTTCATCATGTCGTAGGTGGTCTTCGAGGCGTCGCTGGAGTCGGGGGTGTTGGTCACGACGAACAGGTACAGGTCGCCAGGCACGCCCCGGGCCTTGCGCACCTGCGCAGTCTTCCGCAGGCGCTCGGCGAAGCCGGCATAACGGAAGTACTGGTTTTCCATGTAGACGTAGTCGGTGGCATTGCCCAGGGCCTTGAGATAGTGCTCCAGGATCGAGCGCTCGTCGTCCTGCGGCTGGGTCCGGCAAATCTGCGCGACGCTGTTGCTGGCGGGCGTGGCGATCTTCGGCAGCGGCAAGGCGTCGCGCTCGGCGGTCAGCGATGGCGTCGAGAACCAGCGCTTGTACCACGGCGTCTCGAGGTCCCAGGCCTCGCTGAAGTTGCGGCTGAGGTCGGCCAGCACCGGTCCCTGGACCTGCATGGAGATATCCTGCCAGGGCCCGAACCCGGGATCGCGACCGGCGGCGCGGTCGTCGAACAGGTGGGCGCTGGTGTCCCAGTAGTTGCGGTGCATGTTGTGACCCATGACGAAGCCGATGGCCTGCGGGCTGCCATAGTCGACCAGGACCATCTTCTGGTGATGGCTGGCGAACTGGGTGAGTACCAGCAACTGGCCGATGCCCAGGTCGTCGATGCCATCGGCGCGCAGCAGGTGGATCAGGCTTTGCAGTCGCCCATTGACGAGGCGCACCTGCTCGCCGTTCATCACCGGCCTGGCCGTCTGCTCGAAGTCGCGGGTACGGAACTCGACGTTCTGCAACCCACCGCCGCGTACCGCCTTGAACCAGTCGCGGGTGAATATCTGCCCCCAGGGATCCTGGCGGGTGCCGCCGGAACCGCGCTTGCCGCCGTAGCCCTGGGCCTCGCTGCTGTCGAGAGTGCGCTGGATCTCGGCGTTCTCCGCCTCCAGCTCGGCGATGCGCGTCCGCGCGTGGGCGGCGCCCCGCGGGTCGAAGCTCGGCAGCCTGCCTTCGCGGTGCAGCCGTTCCGAGCGCTCCAGGGCTTCCTTCTGCCGCGCGATGAGGTTGAGGTTATGCTGGCGCCGCTGCTCCAGTCGCAGCACCTCGTTGTCCACCGCGCTGCCGCTGGCGACGCCCGAGCCCGCCCAGGTGCCGCCGGAATCGCCGACGCCGGCCCCGGGGATGGTGTTTTCCTTGAGCCTGGCGAGTTGGTTGCTCCAGACCAGCACTCGCGCCTGCACTCCTTCGCGGCCCTTCGTCTGCAGCAATTCGCCGATTCGCG
This sequence comes from Pseudomonas sp. 2VD, assembly GCF_005503585.1. Classification (NCBI taxonomy): domain Bacteria; kingdom Pseudomonadati; phylum Pseudomonadota; class Gammaproteobacteria; order Pseudomonadales; family Pseudomonadaceae; genus Pseudomonas; species Pseudomonas sp. 2VD. Next base: position 5,273 of record NZ_SCND01000023.1, on the reverse strand, counting down.
GTCCGTCGGGGCGTTTGAAGCGCATGGCCGGGTCGAAGCCCCAGGTGATGATGTCGATGCTGTGCCGGGCCGCTTCCATCGCCGCATGCACCGCGTCGAAGGCCGCCTGGCCATTGATCAGCGGCTTGATGTGCACACCCGCGCGCGGCGGGTAGAAAGCCTTGTTGGCGAACCAGTCGAGGGTCAGCCGGACGCTGCCGGCCTGTTGCGCGTACAGTTTGAGGGTCTGCGGTTTGTACAGGTCGCTCATGGCGTGGGGTCATCCTTGTCGGCGGCGCCGGGCCGCGAGGCGTCGCGCCGGTAGGCGTCCGGGGCGGAACGCGGCTTGTGCTGGGGCATTTCCGCCCGGTAGTCGCGGAACCCCTGCTGGGCGAGCCGATCGTCGACCTGCAGTGCGTCCGGCTGGTCGACCATCTCCACTTCGTAGGCGTGGCCATTGGCGGTCTCGATGCGATAGGTGCGTTCGCCCGGCAGCGGTTCGAAGCTGATTGCGCCGCCTTCGTCGGCGATGCCCTCCTCCTTGAAGGCACCGTTGGCGTAGAGCCGATACGGTTGCCTGGCCGCCGATGGCACGCCGGGCAACGGACTGAGTTCGAAACGCAGGAGTTTCTGCGGCGCTTCGCCGACCTTCTGGGCGATGGCTCCCAACAAGGCGCCTCCCGCCGCCGCGGCGTCGGCCGCGAGCGGTTGCAGCGGCGACAGCGCGCGAACGCCGCTACCGATGCCGGGGCTGCCGCCGCTGTTGATCATCACCTGGGCGCCGTCGAGGGTGACACCGCCCGGGTCGAGCCTGGCGAAGCTGCCACCGCCCTTTAGGGTCAGCTCCATGCCTGCCTCGATCACTACCTTGTCGCCGGCCTTGAAATGGATCTCGTCGCCCGCCTCGACGAACTGGCCGGTGCCGATCCTCAGGTGCAACGCGTCGGCGACGCTGAGGTGGTCGGCCGCCTTCAGTTCGACCTTGCGGTCGGCATGGACCGTGCGCTGTTCCTCGGCCCTGAACTCGCTGTAGCTATCGCCCTCGACCGTGTCGTGGCGCTCGTGGCCGACGCGGATCTTCTGGTCGTGCTCGATGTTCTCGTCCCAGTCGCGCTGGGCGTGGACGAAGATCTGTTCCTGGCCCTTGCGGTCCTCGATGCGCAGTTCGTTGAAACCGCCGCCGCCGGGGTAGCTGTCGGTCTTGAAAACGCTGCGGGTCTTGTTCTGCGGCAGCTCGTAGGGCACCCGGTTTTCGCTGTGGTAGAGGCAGCCGGTGACCAGCGGCTGATCCGGATCGCCCTCCAGGAAACCCACCAGGACTTCCATGCCCACCCGCGGGATGGCGACGCCGCCATAGCGCTTGCCCGCCCAGTTGGAGGCGACGCGCAACCAGCAACTGGTGTTGTCGTCGGCCTGGCCGAGGCGATCCCAGAAGAACTGCACCTTGACCCGGCCGTATTGGTCGCAGTGGATGGTCTCGCCGGCGGGGCCGGTCACGACCGCTGTCTGGCAGCCCAGCACGTGTGGCCTGGGATGCTCCAGCGGGGGGCGGAAATGCGCGCTCCAGGGAGTGGCGACGAAACGGTTGCGATAGCCCTGGCGGAAATCGCCCCGGCCCTGCGCGACGTCGCTGTCGATCGACTCTTCCAGTACCTGCGGCTGCCGCCCTTCGTGGAGAACCTCGGTAAGCAGCCAGAGATCGTTCCATTCGCCGCGGGGATGCGCGGACAGCGTCAGGAAGTGTCCGCTGAGCAGCGCCGGTTCGTCGCTTTCGCCCCTGGCCTGTAGGTAGTCGGCGCGATGCCGTTCCAGCGCGCGCCGGCTCAGGTGCTTGCCGCGCTCGCGGTGGGTGAAGCGGCCGGGATAGTCGTAGTCCTCCAGGTCCGGTTGCTGCGCCCCGGGCTGCGGGCCATGGGCGGCCTGCATCTGCAACGCGGGTTGCTCGAAGTCGTAGTCGCGCCGGGTAACCCGGCTGGCACGGGTGTCGAAGCGCACGCCGAAGCGCTTGACCACCGGCTGGTCGGCGACCAGCCCGGCGTCCTGCACGTAGGCGACGGGGCGTTGCAGCCGCGGAAAGGAGGTCTGGTCGTCGCCGAAGACCAGCATATGGCCCTGGGCAGAAAACTCATGGTGGTAATGGATGCCTTCCTCCTCGCAGAGCCTGCTGAGGAACGCCAGGTCGGTTTCGTCGTACTGCGTGCAGTATTCGCGGGCCGGGTACGGCGTCGGGCCCAGCTGGAAGCGGTAGGCGTCGGCGAGAATGCCGTGGCCCTCCAGCACCCGGCCGATGATTTCCGGCACGCTGAGGCGCTGGAAGATGCGTTGGTCGCTGCACAGCCCCAGGTAGGCCAGGCGCGGCTCCAGGGTCGCGCGATAGCCGGTCAGGCGCTTGCCGGAGTCCCCCTGGGCGATGCTGGTGAGCTGTCCGTGGACCCCTTGCCCGCTCGGCGAGAGGATCAGGAAGGCCGGCTGGTGCAGCAGCGCGTCGAGGTCCAGATCGGATCGCTCGCTGACCAGCTCCAGGTCGAAGCGAAAGGGCTGGCTGATGGCTTCGCGACCGCGGAAGGCGAGTACCTGGAAGTCGTGCCGGAGGTTTTCGATGCGAAGGCTGAAGTGCGTCTGGTTGGCGGGGGCGAACATTCACTGTCCTCTTGGAAACGCAGCCGTGCGTTCCTGGCGTATTCGGTTCCGGGCGCGACGCGCCTGCGCCCGCGTGATGGAAATGCTGGCCAAGAGGATAGAGGAGAACAGTTGTGCAACTCTTTGCGCACTCGGCCTCCCGGCCGCATCAACGCTGACCTCAATAAACTTGTAACAGAAAATTTCCAGAATGCCGACGCGGACGCCCCACCCCATCCGCGGCATTCACGTCCGCCAGGACGGGCCAGGCGTCCGCCGCCTCCGAGCACCTCAGGCGTAGCGCTCGTGCCCCCAGGCGAGGAGGCTTTCCAGCAGTTCGCGGATGACCGCGCGGGTCGCTTCGGCGAGGTCCGCGCGGTAAGCGAACGGGGCCTGCTCGTCCATGTAGGTGCACTGCGCCAGCTCCAGCTGGACGGCATGGACGTGCTGCTCCGGCTGGCCGTAGTGGCGGGTGATGTGGCCGCCCTTGAAGCGCCCGTTGAGCACATGGCTGTAGCCTTCGGCGGCAGCGCAGACCGCCTCCAGGCGGGCCGCCAGCGCTGGATCGCAACTGGCGCCGGCGTTGGTGCCGAGATTGAAGTCGGGCAGTCGGCCGTCGAACAGGTGCGGCACGTGGGAACGGATCGAGTGGGCGTCCCAGAGCAGCGCGTAGCCGAACTCGGCCTTCAGCCGCGCCAGTTCCTCGGCGATGGTCCGGTGGTAAGGCGTCCACACTTCGGCCAGGTAGCGCATGCGTTCCTCGGCGGACGGCGCCATGCCTTCGCGGTAGAGCGGCCGGCCGTCGAACAGGGTGTCCGGATACAGGCCGGTAGTGGCGGTGCTGTACAGCGGCTTGTCGTCGGAAGGGCGGTTGAGATCGACTACATAGCGCGAATAGTGGGCAGCCAGGGTGCTGGCGCCCAGTTCCTCGGCGAAATCGTAGAGCCGGGGAATGTGCCAGTCGGTATCGGTCAGCGCCCGCGCCTCCTCCACCAGGCCGGCGTCCACCGCCGGGGTCAGGCGCGTGCCGGGGTGCGGCATGCTGATCAGTAGCGGCACGCGGCCGCGCTTGAAACTCAGGACTTCATCCACGGTATACCTCCTCGGCGTGGCGAATGACGCGTTTCGGCAGATCGCCGCCCAGCCAGTAGGCCAGCTCCGCCGGACGCTCGATGTCCCAGGCGACGAAGTCGGCCAGCTTGCCAACCTCCAGGCTGCCGTGGCTGGCTTCCAGCCCCAGCGCCCGGGCGGCGTGCAGGGTGACACCGGCCAGCGCCTCCTCCGGGGTCAGGCGGAACAGGGTACAGGCCATGTTCAGCATCAGGCGCAACGACAGCGCCGGCGAGGTGCCGGGATTGAGATCGCTGGCAATGGCCATGGCCACGCCGTGCCGGCGCAGGGCATCGATCGGCGGCAGCTGGGTCTCACGCAGCAGGTAGAAGGCGCCCGGCAGCAGCACCGCGACGGTGCCCGCCTCGCCCATGGCGCGGGCGTCGTCCTCGGTCATGTACTCCAGGTGGTCGGCCGACAAAGCCCGGTAGCGCGCCGCCAGGCTGGAGCCGTGCAGCGAGGATAGCTGCTCGGCGTGCAGCTTCACCGGCAGGCCCAGCTCGCGGGCGGCGATGAATACCCGCTCGACCTGCGCCGGGGAAAACGCCAGGTGCTCGCAGAAGGCGTCCACCGCGTCCACCAGTCCCTCCCCGGCCAGCGCGGGGAGCATCGTCGAGCAGATATGCTCGATGTAGTCGTCGGCGCGCCCGGCGTATTCCGGCGGTAGCGCATGGGCAGCCAGGCAGGTGCTGCGCACGGTCGCCGGCAGGCGTTCGCCGAGGCGGCGGATGACCCGCAGCATCTTGCGTTCGCTGGCCAGGTCGAGGCCGTAGCCGGACTTGATCTCCAGCGCCGTAACGCCGTCGCGCAGCAAGGGCTCCAGGCGCTTGCGCGCGCTGGCCAGCAATTCTTCCTCGCTGGCCTCGCGGGTGGCGCGTACGGTGCTGGCGATACCGCCGCCGGCGGCGGCGATCTCGGCGTAGCTGACGCCCTCCAGGCGCTGCTCGAATTCGCCGCTGCGGTTGCCGCCGAACACCGCGTGGGTGTGGCAGTCGATCAACCCCGGGGTCAGCCAGGCGCCATCGAGGTCGATGCGTTCGGCGTAGTCGCCGGGCGGCAGTTCGGCGCGCGGGCCGATCCAGTGGATCAGCGGACCGTCGGTGACCAGGGCGGCGTCCTCGACGATCGAGTACTTGCCGCCCTTGAGGGTGGCGGCATGGCAATGCTGCCAGAGTCGTTTCATTGCAGGTCTCCTATGCTCGCGGCCAGCCGGGCGAGACTCTTCCGCTCGCCGAGGATGGCCGCCGCGCTGGCGATGTCGGGAGCCAGCCAGCGGTCGGTGTCGTACGCGGGCACGCGCTCGCGCAGGATGCCCCAGGCCGCCGCGGTGCCCTGGCCGAAGCGTTGCGGGGCGAGGAATTCGAAGGCCTGGGCGGCCAGCAGGTACTCGATGGCGAGGATCCGCCGGAGGTTCTCCAGGGCCCTGCCAAGCTTGAGCGCGGCACTGGTGCCGAGGCTCAGGTGGTCCTCCTGGAGCGCCGAGGTGACGAAGTTGTCGACCACCGCCGGCTGCGCCAGCTGGCGGTTCTCGCCGGCCAGGGAGGCGGCGACGTACTGGGTGATCA
>NZ_SCND01000239.1:0-9388 GCF_005503585.1 Pseudomonas sp. 2VD | reverse complement strand
GCGCTGAACATCCCGCTGCGCCAGTTGCTGGAGATGAACCTGATCGGCAGCGCCACCGCCGACGACGACAAGCGCAAACGCCTCCTCGGCCTCACCGCCGAGGGCGTGCGGTTGGAAAAGGCGCTGCGTCGCGAGCAATCGCGGCTGCTCCAACGCTGCTTCGAGGAAGCCGGCGGCGAAGCGGTCTCCGGCTGGCTGGCGGTCAATCGCACCCTGGCTCGGGCGCATGCAGGCAGCCGCGGCGAAGCGGCGACGGAGGCCGCCGACTGACGCCCCATGGGCCTGGCGCCTGGACGCTCGACAAGCCGACCGGCTGCCCGCTAGCTCCGCTCCAACTCCCGCGCCGCGCGCCAGCAGGCCAGCGCCATGGCCAGGGTGGCGGCCAGCAGCGGCAGTACCGCCAGCACCAGCAACAGCACCGAAGCCAGCATCGCGCCGCCGGCGATGTCCAGCCAGGCCATGATCCGCAGCGACGGATAGAGGTTTTCCTGCTTGAGCAGACGCAGGCCCAGCCAGAGGGTGGTAGCGCCGATCAGCGCAAGCAGCGCGAAGTACACCAGCGCCTGCCAGTTCCAACCCTGCAGCGCATCGTCGGTAACCGCCAGCAGGCTCCAGCCCTCGCCCAGCAGGGTCAGGAGAATCGACAACCATACCGGCCAGGCCAGCGAGGGGCCGCGAAAGCGCGACTCGACCAGGTGCTTGAGCCGCAGCAGCAGGTAGGCGCCGAGCAGGCTGAGGAGCAGGCCCAGCCAGTCGGCGTAGACCCCGAACGCGGCGCCATCGCCGAATGCCTCCAGCAGGCTGAGCACCATCAGCACCACGCCGCCGGCTATCGAGGCCAGGCAGAGCCAGGCGAGGATGCGCAGTTGCGCGGGCGTCCAGCGCCGGCGGAAAGCATCCGGTATGCCCTGCTCGACCAATTCGACACGCGGCGTGGCGTAGGGGTTTGCATCCATGGCGAAGCTCCTCGGCAAATGCCGGGAAGTTACCAGCTCCGCCAGCTTCCGGCAGCTGCGACTGTATGGCCAACTATGTCCGCGGCTGTACCGGGACAGCCCCTGGCCGGCTGTTTAGGCTGCGCAAAACAGAAAAAGATGATCGGCACTCCGCGCCTCGCGCAACCTGCCCCGTGGCTCCACCCACCGCCGTGCCCGGTCGTCCCGCACACTCCATGGAAGTACCCGGCATGACCGAAACCACCCTGCCCCAGCCTCGTCTGCGTCCGTTCGCCGACTCCTCTCCCGCCGCCGTGGTGGCCGGCTTCGTCGCCATGCTCACCGGCTACACCAGCTCGCTGGTACTGATGTTCCAGGCCGGGCAGAACGCCGGTCTCAGCAGCGCGCAGATTTCCTCGTGGATCTGGGCCCTGTCGATCGGCATGGGCCTGGCGACCATCGGCCTGACCCTGCGCTACCGGGTGCCGATCGTGATCGCCTGGTCCACCCCCGGCGCGGCGCTGCTGATCAGCAGCCTGCCCGGAGTGCCGTACAGCGAGGCGATCGGCGCCTTCATCGTCTGCGCCCTCCTGATCACCCTGTGCGGCGTCACCGGCAGCTTCGAACGCCTGATGCGCCAGGTTCCCTCCTCGCTGGCCTCGGCGCTGCTGGCCGGGGTGCTGTTCCGCATCGGCATCGAGATCTGCAACGCCGCCGAGCAACAGACCCTGCTGGTGCTGGCGATGTTCTTCAGCTATCTGCTGTGCAAACGCTTCTCGCCGCGCTATGCGGTGTTCGCTGCGCTACTGGTGGGGGTGCTGCTGGCCGGGATACTGGGCCAACTGGACTTCAGCAGGTTCCGCCTGGAACTGGCGGTACCGGAGTGGACCACGCCGAGCTTCTCCCTGGCCGCCACCATCAGCATCGGCATCCCGTTGTTCATCGTCGCCATGGCGTCGCAGAACATGCCCGGCATCGCCGTGCTGCGCGCCGACGGCTACCAGGTGCCGGCCTCGCCGCTGATCTCGAGCACCGGCATCGCCTCGATCCTGCTGGCGCCGTTCGGCTCCCACGGGATCAACCTGGCGGCGATCAGCGCGGCGATCTGCACCGGTCCCTCGGCCCACGAGGACCCGCACAAGCGCTATACCGCGGCGCTCTGGTGCGGCTTCTTCAACTGCGTCGCGGGAACCTTCGGCGCCACCCTGGCAGCGTTGTTCGCGGCGTTCCCCAAGGCACTGGTGCTGTCCATCGCCGCTATCGCCCTGCTCGGCTCGATCATGAACGGCCTGGCCAACTCGATGGCCGACGAGCGCCAGCGCGAGGCCGCGCTGGTGACCTTCATGGTCACCGCCTCCGGCTTCACCCTGCTGTCCATCGGCTCGGCGTTCTGGGGCCTGGTGGCCGGCCTGCTGACTCAGTTCGTGCTCAACTGGCGGCGCGGCTGACCGACCTCAGTCCGGCGCCGTCACGGGCGCCGGCGCGGCCTGGTGGCCACGGCTGACCCACCAGCCGAAGGCCGCCGCGGTGAAGAACATCAACACTCCGTAGATCGCCGGCGGAATCGCCATGGTGCTGTTGTTCAGCAGGCTCGGACTCAGCGCCAGGGCGATCGCCAGGGTGCCGTTGTGGATGCCGATCTCCATGCCGATGGCCACCGCCTGGGCCTTCGGCAGGCGCAGCAGGCGCGGTACCCAGTAGCCCACCGCCAGGCTCAGCAGGTTGAAGGCCAGCGCGGCCAGCCCGACCACCGGCGCGTAGGTGACGAAGGTCTGCCAGTCCTTGGCCAGCGCCAGCAGGATGATCACCAGCAACAGCAGCGCGGAAAGGATCTTCACCGGCTTCTGCAGCCGATCCGCCACGGCCGGCAGGCGGTTGCGCACCAGCATGCCGATGGCCACCGGGCCGAGGACGATGACGAACACCTGCATGACCTTGCCGAACTGCAGGGGAATCGCCTGCCCGTCGCCCATGAAGTATTGCAGCGACAGATTGACGATCAGCGGCATGGTGAGGATGGCGATCACCGAGTTCACCGCGGTCAGGGTGATGTTCAGTGCCACGTCGCCATGCGCCAGGTGGCTGTAGAGGTTGGCGGTGGTGCCGCCGGGCGAGGCCGCCAGCAACATCATGCCGACCGCCAGGGCCGCCTCGAGGGCGAAGCCCTGGACGATCAGGAAACAGGCCATGGGCAGCAGGACGATCTGGCACACCAGGCCGACCAGCACCGGCTTCGGGTAGCGCACCACGCGGAGGAAGTCGGCCGGGGTCAGGGACAGTCCGAGACCGAGCATGATGATGCCCAGGGCGATGGGGAGGAACAGGGTCAGGATGGGATCGGCGGTCATTATTGTTATTGCTCCGATGCGATGGAGACGGGCTCAGGCCCCGGATTCTCGACCCAGGTTAGTCCCCCGGCAGTGGCCTGGCGCGCCAAACCGCGCGCCGACCTGTAACAGAATGCGAATGCCCCGCGCCGGAGCATCCCGATTGTATCGCCGCCCGCTCAGATCGCCGTCGCCCCGCCGTCCACCGGCAAGGCGATACCGGTGGTGAAGCCCGCGTGGTCGCTGCACAGGTAGAGCACCGCAGCGGCGATTTCCTCGACCCGTCCGACCCGACCCAGCGGATGCATCGCGGCGGCGAACTCGGCCTTGCGCGGATCGGCCTCGTAGGCGCGGCGGAACATGTCGGTGTCGATCACCGCCGGACACACGGCGTTGACGCGGATGCCCTTCTTCGCGTACTCGATCGCCGCCGATTTGGTCAGGCCGATCACCGCGTGCTTGGAAGCAGCGTAGATGCTCATCTTCGGCGCCGCGCCGAGCCCGGCGACCGAGGCGGTGTTGACGATCGCGCCGCCGCCCTGGGCCAGCATCAGAGGGATCTGGTGCTTCATGCACAACCAGACGCCCTTCACGTTGACAGCCATGATGGCGTCGAACTCGGCTTCGTTGCCGTCGGCCAGCTTGCCCTGCTCGATCTCGATGCCGGCGTTGTTGAAGGCGTAGTCGAGACGGCCGTAGGCCGCCGCGCAACCCTCTACCAGCGCCTTGACCTCGGCGTCGCGGGTGACGTCGCAGCGAATGAAGAGGGCTTCGCCACCTGCCTGGCGGATCGCTTCGACCGTGCCCTCGCCGCCGGCGCTGTCCAGGTCGGCGACCACCACCTTGACCCCGGCGGCGGCGAAGGCCAGCGCGGTAGCGCGGCCGATGCCCGCCGCACCGCCAGTGACCAGTGCGACCTGGCCGGAAAGAAGTTTGCTCATCTGCTGCTCCTCGGAAAATCGCCTTCCGCCAACCGCGACGGAACCGGGCCGCGCCAGTCTAGCCAGGGCCGGCGCAAGGCATAGCACTATCAGGGGACTGGAGGATGGGCCATCCAGCCCGCTGATAAGACTGATGGTGGCGAATCATCGGCATAGATGACCGGTCATTTCCGCACTCGCCTTCGCTTGCCGCCGGCGCCGGTGCCGGCTATCCCTAGGGACCTGTTTCCCGACATTCGAGTGCCCTGCCATGACCTCCCAGATCAATCGGCAATACCAGTTGGCCCAGCGTCCCAGCGGGCTGCCCGGCCGCGACACCTTCAGTTTCGTCGAGACCCCGCTCGGCGAGCCGGCCGAGGGCCAGATCCTGGTGAAGAACGAGTACCTGTCGCTGGACCCGGCGATGCGCGGCTGGATGAACGACGCCCGCTCCTACATCCCGCCGGTGGGGATCGGCGAGGTGATGCGCGCGCTCGGCGTCGGCAAGGTGCTGGTTTCGAAGCACCCCGGCTTCCAGACCGGCGACTACGTCAACGGCGCCCTCGGCGTGCAGGACTATTTCGTCGGCGAGCCCAAGGGTTTCTACAAGGTCGACCCGTCCCGCGCGCCGCTGCCGCGCTATCTCTCGGCGCTGGGCATGACCGGCATGACCGCCTACTTCGCGTTGCTCGACGTCGGCCAGCCGAAGAGCGGCGAGACCGTGGTGATCTCCGGCGCCGCCGGTGCGGTGGGCAGCGTTGCCGGGCAGATCGCCAGGCTCAAGGGCTGCCGGGTGGTGGGCATCGCCGGCGGCGCCGAGAAATGTCGCTTCCTGGTCGAGGAGCTGGGCTTCGACGGCGCCATCGACTACAAGAACGAAGACCTCGCCGCTGGACTCAAGCGCGAATGCCCGAAGGGCATCGATGTGTTCTTCGACAACGTCGGCGGCGAAATCCTCGACACGGTGCTCACCCGTATCGCCTTCAAGGCACGCATCGTCCTCTGCGGGGCGATCAGCCAGTACAACAACAAGGAAGCGGTGCGCGGCCCGGCCAACTACCTGTCGCTGCTGGTCAATCGGGCGCGCATGGAAGGCATGGTGGTGATGGACTATGCCCAGCGCTTCCCAGAAGGCCTGAAGGAGATGGCCACCTGGCTGGCGGAAGGCAAGCTGCAATCGCGCGAGGACATCGTCGAAGGCCTGGAGACCTTCCCCGAGACCCTGCTCAAGCTGTTCAGCGGGGAAAACTTCGGCAAGTTGGTGTTGAAGGTCTGAGGTCCGCCGCCGGCGCGAAGAAGCGGCGGATAGTGCCTTGCGCTATCCGCCCTGCGCCTCGCCTCGAAGAGCGTGTGCACTGAAGAAATAATGATTCCCGGCAATCCTGCCGCCTGTCCTTCGGGCTAAGCTGCGGCATCCGCGCCTGCAAGGAATCAGCCGCATGCCACTCGCCCGCTGGGTACCCGGACTCGATAGCCTGCTCCACTACCGCCGCGCCTGGTTCCGTCCGGATGTCCAGGCCGGGCTGTCGGTGGCGGCGATCCAGATCCCCACTGCCATCGCCTACGCCCAGATCGCCGGCTTCCCGCCCCAGGTAGGCCTCTATGCGTGCATCCTGCCGATGCTGATCTACGCCCTGATCGGCAGCTCGCGACAGTTGATGGTCGGCCCCGACGCGGCGACCGCGGCGATGGTCGCCGCCGCCATCACCCCGCTGGCGGCGGGCGACCCGCAGCGCCTGGTGGACCTGTCGATGATCGTCGCGATCATGGTCGGGCTGTTCTCCATCGTCGCCGGCCTGGCCCGCGCCGGATTCATCGCCAGCTTCCTCTCGCGACCGATCCTGGTCGGCTACCTCAACGGCATCGGCCTGAGCCTGCTGGTCGGGCAACTGGGCAAGCTGTTCGGCTACGAGGCGGCGACCAGCGGCTTCGTCGCCGGCATCCTCGCGCTGCTGGAGAACCTGCTGCACATCCATTGGCCGACGCTGATCCTCGGCAGCCTCTCGCTCTTGCTGATGGTGCTGCTGCCGCGGCGCTTCCCGCAGTTGCCCGGGGCGCTCTGCGGCGTCCTCCTGGCCAGTCTCGCCGCGGCGCTGCTGGGCCTGGATCGCTACGGCGTGGAACTGCTTGGCGAGGTACCGGCCGGGCTGCCGCAACTGAGCTGGCCGCAGACCAGCCTGGAGGAACTGAAAAGCCTGCTGCGCGACGCCACCGGCATTACCGTGGTCAGCTTCTGCAGCGCCATGCTCACCGCGCGCAGCTTCGCCGCCCGCCACGGCTACAGCATCAACGCCAACCACGAATTCGTCGCCCTCGGCCTGGCCAACATCGGCGCCGGGGTCTCCCAGGGCTTCGCCATCAGCGGCGCCGACTCCCGCACCGCGGTGAACGACATGGTCGGCGGCAAGACCCAACTGGTCGGCGTGGTCGCCGCGCTGGTGATCGCCGCCACCCTGTTGCTGCTGAACAAGCCCCTGGGCTGGGTGCCGATGCCGGCGCTCGGCGCGGTCCTGTTGCTGGCCGGCTGGGGTCTGATCGACGTGCAGGCGCTGAAAGGCTTCTGGAAGCTCAGCCGCTTCGAGTTCAGCCTCTGCCTGCTGACCACCGTCGGCGTACTCAGCGTCGGCGTGCTGCCGGGAATTTTCGTCGCCGTCAGCATCGCCGTACTGCGCCTGCTCTACTACACCTATCGCCCGAGCGACGCGGTGCTCGGCTGGATGCACGGCATCGACGGCCAGGTCGAGCTGGCCAAGTACCCGCAGGCCACCACTCTTCCCGGCCTGGTGATCTACCGCTTCGACGCCCCCCTGCTGTTCTTCAACGCCGACTACTTCAAGCAGCGGGTGCTTGCCGTGGTGGACGGCAGCGAGCGGCCGAATGCGGTGCTGCTCAACGCCGAAGCCATGACCAACCTCGACATCAGCGGCCTGGCCACCCTCCACGAGGTGCAACAGATCCTCAAGGCCCAGGGCGTGCACCTGTCGCTGGCGCGGGTGACCGGGCAGACGCTGGACCTGCTGCAACGCTCGAGCATGCTCGGCGAGATCAAGCCGCCGCTGGTATTCAGCTCGGTGCGCTCGGGGGTCAGTGCTTATCGCTACTGGCTGCGCCAGCAGGAAAGACTCGCCGCCCAGGCCGCGGCTACAAGCGGAAATGCCTGACCATGCCCTGTAGTTCGCGCCCCAGCTCCGCCAGTTGTTCGCTGGACGAAGCCGTCGACTGCATGGCCTGGGCCGACTGATCGGCCACCTCGCGGATCGCCGTGACGCTGCGGTTGATCTCCTCGGCGACCGCGCTCTGCTGCTCGGAGGCCGCGGCGATCTGCTGGTTCATCTGCTGGATCAGCGCCACCGCCGTGGCGATGTTGCCCAGCGCCGCCTCGGTCTGCAGCGCGTCGTCGACGCTCTGGTCCACCAACTGGTGGCTGCGCTGCATACGCTGCACCGCCTGCTGCGTGCCATTCTGCAAGGCACCGATCAGGGTCTCGATCTCGGCCGTGGACTGTTGGGTGCGCCGCGCCAGCGCCCGCACCTCGTCGGCGACCACGGCGAAGCCTCGACCCTGGTCGCCGGCCCGCGCCGCCTCGATGGCGGCGTTCAGCGCCAGCAGGTTGGTCTGCTCGGCCACGCTCTTGATCACGTCCAGCACGCTGCCGATGCGCTGGCTGTCGGCGCTCAGCGCCTCGACGCTGGCGGTGGCCGCGCGCACCGCCTCGGCCAGTCGCTCGATCCGATCCAGGGTCTGGCGTACCACCTCCTGGCCGACGCTGACCTTGCCGTCGGCGCTTTCCGCCGACCCCGCGGCTTCCTCGGCGTTGTGCGCCACTTCATGGACGGTGGCGGCCATCTGGTTCATCGCCGTGGCCACCTGTTCGGTTTCCGCCCGCTGGCTGTCGATTCCCAGGCGGGTGCGCGTGGTAACGCCGGACAGCGCCTCGGAAGCGCCGGCAATCCGCCCGACGCCGTCCTGCAACTGGCTGACGATACCGCGCAGGCTGCCGGTCATGGCGCGCATCGCGGCCATCAGTTGGCCAACCTCGTCGCGCCGCTCGCTGTCGACCCGCACCGCCAGGTCGCCTTCGGCGATCCGCTGCGCCACGCCCATCGCCTGGCGCAGCGGACGGACGATCAGCAGGCTGATGCCGAAGGCCGCGCCCAGGCCCACCAGCAGCGCCAGCACGGCGGCGCCGACGATCAGCAGGGAGTTTGTCCGCAGGCTGTGGAGCATGGCCTGCTGCTGCGCCTCCCAGCTACGGTCGACACGCGCCATCACCTGCCCGGCACGCTCGCCCATGGCGGCGTACATCTGCCGCTCCTGGCGCTGGCTGGCGCGATACTCGGCGAGCTTGTCGGCGAAACCGCGGATATTGGTCAGCACGTCCTTGACCACCGACACGTAGGCATCGTCGGTGATCGCCTGCTCCAGCCGGGCGGCCAGCTCCAGCGCCTCGCGCAGCGATTTCGGCGGCCCCTCCTGCGCATCCGCGGCGCGCGCTTCGAGACGCGAGCGGGCCTCGTCCAACCCCTGCAGGACCAGGCGATTGACCTGGGCGACCTGGGCCGCCTGCTGCAACAGCGGTTCGCCGTCGCGTCCCTGGCTCTCCTTCAGCGCATAGGCGCCATCCTCGGCCAGGCTGGACTGGAGGATATCGAGGCTGTTGGCGGCGCCGTTCAGCGACCAGCTGGCGCTTTCCCAAGCCAACTGGCGTCCCTGGATGGACTGCTCGAAGCGGCCAAACGCTTCGAGGTATGCCGCCAGCACCTGCTCCACCTCGGCCATGCCAAGCGCCTGATCGGCGTCGCCGTCGGCCTTGAGCCGGCCCACCCGTTCAAGGGTCGCGGCCAGGCGCTGGCGCAAGCGCTCGGCGTCACTCTTTTCCCCGTGCAGGGCAAAGTCCTTCTCGGCCTGGCGAACCTCCAGCACGTCGCGATTGATCGCGCTCATCTCCTGCAGGCGCGCGAAGCGCTGCCCCAGCGCATGCAGCGAGAGCACCGCGAGCGCGGCCACCAGCGCGGTCAATAGCAGGACCAGGGTAAAACCGATGGCCAGTTTCTTCGCCGTGCCGAGATCGGCCAGACGCCTGCGCAGCAACCCCAGCATGACTCCCCTCCCCCGTGACGCGCCGTCTGCGTGCGCATTTCCCGCTGTGTCGCGCGTTTTTCGCCGAACCTGAGCGGCCGGGCAAGGTAGTGGCACGATAATGGCC
>NZ_SCND01000238.1:0-9401 GCF_005503585.1 Pseudomonas sp. 2VD | reverse complement strand
GAGTAGGTGAGCGTGCCGTCCTCGTTGATCGCCCGCCACATCAGGCCCTGGGTGATGCCATTGACCCACATCGAGGCGATGTACAGCACGGTGCCGATGGTGGCCAGCCAGAAGTGCGCGTTGATCAGGCCGACGCTGTGCATCCGCTCGCGGCCCCAGAGTTTCGGGATCATGTGGTAGAGCGTGCCGATGGAGATCATCGCCACCCAGCCGAGGGCGCCGGCGTGGACATGGCCGATGGTCCAGTCGGTGTAGTGGGACAGCGAGTTGACCGTCTTGATCGCCATCATCGGGCCTTCGAAGGTGGACATGCCGTAGAACGCCAGGGACACCACCAGGAAGCGCAGGATCGGGTCGTCGCGCAACTTATGCCAGGCCCCGGAGAGGGTCATCATGCCGTTGATCATGCCGCCCCAGCTCGGTGCCAGGAGGATCAGCGACATCACCATGCCCAGCGACTGCGCCCAGTCCGGCAGCGCGGTGTAGTGCAGGTGGTGCGGACCGGCCCAGATGTAGATCGAGATGATCGCCCAGAAATGCACGATGGACAGGCGATAGGAGTAGATCGGTCGCCCGGCCTGCTTGGGCACGAAGTAGTACATCATGCCGAGGAAGCCGACCGAGAGGATGAAGCCGACCACACTGTGCCCGTACCACCACTGGATCATCGCGTCGGTGGCGCCGGAATAGGCCGAGTAGGACTTGCCCAGGCTCACCGGCAGCAATGCGTGGTTCACGATATGGACCATCGCGGTGACGATGATGAAGGCGCCGTAGAACCAGTTGCCGACGTAGATGTGCTTCACCTTGCGGCGGGCGATGGTGCCGAAGAACAGGTAGGCATAGACCACCCAGACGATGGCCATCCACAGCGCCAGTGGCCATTCCATCTCGGCGTATTCCTTGGAGGTGGTGTAGCCCAGCGGGTAGCTGACGATCATCCCCACGATCGCCGCCTGCCAGCCCCAGAACACGAAGCGCGCCAGGACGTCGGAAATCAGCCGCACGCCGCTGGTGCGCTGCACCACGTAGAAGGAGGTGGCGAACAACGCGCTGCCGCCGAAGGCGAAGATCACCAGGCTGGTGTGGATCGGGCGGATGCGGCCGAAGCTGGTCCAGGGCAGGTCGAGGTTGAGCGCCGGCCAGACCAACTGGGCGGCGATGAACACCCCCAGGCCCATGCCGAGGATGCCCCAGACCAGGGTCATCAGGGTGAACTGGCGGACGACGTCGTAGTTGTAGCCGTCCGGATCTTTTCTGCTATCCGTATCGTTCATGGTCGCTGGCACGCCGGGCCCCGGGGTCCGGCCGGCTGGCGAGCAGGCGCGACCCTCGGGTCCTCGTTGGGTTATCGGTATTTTTCTGGGTATCCCGTTGCCGGGTCGATGGAGTGCGGAGGTCGGATCTTCGTCTGGAAGGCTCGGAACAGACGGCTCATGGCACTGGTGGACATTCTAGGAGGGGAGCTTTATTCGTCTCCAACGAATAATGTTGCTATTACAGTGCAAAATTATTGAATTGAAACGGAGGGGGACTTCCGGGGCAGGGCGCACAACCGCTTCGTGGGATGTGCGCCAGGGCGGCTATCCGCCCTCCGCGATGGTGCTGCCGGCGATGGCAGGCTCAGCCAGTCTTTTTCTTCTTCGGCAGCAGGCGCTTGACCAGCAGCACCCCCGCCAGCACCACGGCGCCGGCGACGATGCCGAACAGGAAGTTCAGCAGGGTTGGGGTGATCGCCGCCAGCAACGGGCCCAGCGTGGCGATGCCGGCGACGCTCTGCGCGGCCTGTTCGATGGCGTGGTGGACCACCGGGATACCGTGGGTGAGGATGCCGCCGCCGACCATGAACATCGCCGCCATGCCGACCACCGACAGGCCTTTCATCAGGTACGGCGCGGTGCGCAGGATGGCGCCGCCGAGCCCTTGGGCGAAGCCGCTGTCGCGCTTGGACAGATAGAGGCCGGCGTCGTCCAGCTTGACGATGCCGGCGACCAGGCCGTAGACGCCGATGGTCATCACCAGGGCGATGCCGACCAGCACCAGCACCTGGGTGGTGAAGCTGGATTCGGCGACGGTACCGAGGGTGATGGCGATGATTTCCGCGGAGAGGATGAAGTCGGTACGGATCGCGCCGCCGATCTTCTGCTTTTCCAGGGCAGCCACGTCGACATTGGCCGCCAGCGCTGCCTCGTCGGCGTGCTCGTCGTCATGGGGCAGGTACTTGTGGGCGATCTTCTCGAAGCCCTCGAAGCACAGGTAGGCGCCGCCGAGCATCAGCAGCGGGATCACCGCCCAGGGCGCGAAGGCGCTGATCAGCAGGGCGGCGGGAACGAGGATCGCCTTGTTCCGCAGCGAGCCCTTGGCCACCGCCCAGACCACCGGCAGTTCGCGGTCGGCGTTGACCCCGGTGACCTGCTGGGCGTTCAGCGCCAGGTCGTCGCCGAGAACGCCGGCGGTCTTCTTCGCGGCGACCTTGGTCATCAGCGAGACGTCGTCGAGCACCGCGGCGATATCGTCGAGGAGGGTGAGGAGGCTGGCTCCGGCCATGTTTGGGTTTCCTTACTGGTAGGGGGCGCGAGACGCCTATTTGACAATGGAACGGTGTCAGCGAACAGAGAACCTTCGATTCCTGGGATAGGCGATCCCCTGAGATGGTTCCGAAGCCGCCCCGTGGGCGGCTAGAATACGCGGCTGTCCGCCTCTGCTGAAACAGGTCGTTACGGAATGAGCTTTTCCCTGCTCCGCCTGGTGGGATTCATCCTCGGGCTTTTCCTGGTCACCCTGGCGGCCAGCATGCTGATCCCGATGCTGACGCTGGCGCTCTTCCAGCGCTACGACGATTTCGACGCCTTCCTCTGGTCGAGCCTGCTCACCGCGGCTGCCGGCCTCGCGCTGGTCTTGCCGGGACGGCCGGCTCACGTGCATTTTCGTGCCCGGCACATGTATTTCCTGACCACCGCCAGTTGGGTGGTGGTCTGCGCCTTCGCCGCGCTGCCGATGGTGATGGCTCGGCACATCAGCTACACCGATGCGTTCTTCGAGACCATGTCGGGCATCACCACCACCGGCTCCACCGTGTTCAGCGGGCTGGACCAGATGTCGCCGGGCATCCTCATCTGGCGCTCGTTGTTGCACTGGCTCGGCGGCATCGGTTTCATCGGCATGGCGGTGGCGATCCTGCCGCTGCTGCGTGTCGGCGGCATGCGCCTGTTCCAGACCGAATCCTCCGACTGGGGCGAGAAGGTGATGCCACGCTCGCACATGGCGGCCAAGTACATCCTCGGCGTCTACGTCGCGCTTACGCTGCTGGGCGTGCTGTGCTTCTGGTGGGCGGGCATGACCCCCTTCGAGGCGTTTAACCATTCGATGGCCGCCATCTCCACGGGCGGCTTCTCCACCTCCGACGCTTCCCTCGCGCACTGGCCGCAACCGGCGGTGCACTGGGTCGCCGTGTTGTTCATGATCCTCGGCAGCCTGCCGTTCACCCTCTATGTCGCGACCCTGCGCGGCCATCGCCTGGCCTTGCTCAAGGACCACCAGGTGCATGGCTTCATCGGCTTCCTGGCGGTGACCTGGCTGGTTTTCGCCTTCTGGCTCTGGCTGAATTCCGATTACGGCTGGTGGGATGCGCTGCGCCTGGTGGCGGTCAACGTGACGTCGGTGGTGACCACCACCGGTTTCGCCCTGACCGACTACACCACCTGGGGAACCTTCGCGGTCATGCTGTTCTTCTACCTCACCTTCGTCGGCGGTTGCTCGGGCTCCACCGCCGGCGGGTTGAAGATCTTCCGCTTCCAGGTGGCCTTCGTGTTGCTCAGGGCCAACCTGCAGAACCTCGTGCATCCGCGGGCGACCATCCGGCAAAGCTACAACGGCCATCCGCTGGACGAGGAAATCGTCCGCTCGCTGATCACCTTTTCCTTCTTCTTCACCATCACCATCGGCGTGATCGCACTGGGGTTGACCATGCTCGGCCTCGACTGGGTCTCCGCGTTCACCGGTGCCGCGACCGCCGTGTGCAACGTCGGGCCCGGGCTCGGGCCGATTATCGGACCGGCGGGAAACTTTTCCAGCCTGCCGGACATGGCCAAGTGGCTGCTGACCCTCGGCATGCTGCTTGGTCGGCTGGAGATTCTCACCGTACTGGTGCTGTGCACCCGCGCGTTCTGGCGCTTCTGATCAGCCTTCGCGAGACAGGCTGGCGAGGGCCAGGCGGGCGATGGCCAGCTCGGCGTCGGTCTCCTCGCGGCTGCCGTCCTCGTCGAACCAGGCCGCCGAGAGTCCGGTCCAGGCCAGGATCCACAGCAGCAGGCGGCGGCGTTGCAGGCCGCTGGCGGCGACGACGATCTCCAACTGGCGCTCGAAACGGCCGGGCGCCTGGGCGGTCTTCGCGTCGGGATTTGTGAACAGGTTGGCGTAGTCGTAGCCGCGCTCGCCGTAGAGCCGCTTGGGGTCGATGACTTGCCAGCCGCGCTCGCCGAAGTCGAGCACATTGCCGTGGTGGATGTCGCCATGCAGCGGGCGCTGTTCGCGAGCGGTCTCCAGCAGGTAGCGGGCGGCGTTCGCGCAGTCGACGTAGAGCCCGCCGTAGCGGCGCTCGGCGGCATACAGCGAGTCGAACCAGCGCTCCAGCGGGGTCAGTTCCGGCAACGGACCCGGGCGCGGGGCATGGATGCGTTCGATGGCCTGGCAGAGGATACGCGTAGCCTCGTCGTCGTCGCCGCGCTTGACCATCTCCAGCAGCGAGCGCCCGCCGGTGGCACGCTCCATCAGCAGCGCCTGGTGGTCGTAGGCCAGCACCCTGGCCGCGCCCTGGCCGTCCCACCAGTTGAGCAGTACGTGGCCGAAACGCTCTTCCTCGGCACTGGATATCTTCAGCATCGCCGCTGCGCCGCGATGGCGCACCGGCAGCAGGCGGCTGCTGTGGGTGGCGAAGGGCTCGCCGTCGGGTTGCAACGCCCAGCGCTCGAGGTAGGGCGAGAAGTCGAGGGATTCGTTCACGGTCGGTCTCAGGCGCCCAGGCGCTGCTGGATGAAGTCGAGGAAGCACTGGATGCGCAGCGCCAGTTGCGAGTTGCGGTAGTAGACGGCGTGGATCGGTTGCCGGTATTCGCTCATCTGTTCGGCGAACAGCGGCACCAGGCGCCCGTCCTGGATATCGCGGTCGGTCATGAAGCTGGCCAGGCAGGCGATCCCCTGGTGGCTCAGGGCCAGCTGGCGGAGGGTCTCGCCGCTGGAGGCAGAGATATCCGGCTGGATCTCCAGGCGATCGCCGTCGGCGTGCACCACCGGCCAGCGGTTGAGGTGCTCGGGCTGGGTGAAGCCGAGCAGGGTGTGCCCTCGCAGCCCCTCGATGCTCGTCGGCATGCCGTGGCGGGCCAGGTACTCCGGGCTGGCGAGGATGTGCAGGCGGCTGGCGCCCAGCGGCCGCGCGTGCAGGGTGGAGTCGCTGAGCGCGCCGATGCGGATCGCCACGTCGGTGCGTTGCTCCAACAGGTCGATGATCAGGTCGTTGGTGTTGAGTTCGAGCTGGATGTTCGGGTACAGCCGGCGGAACTCGCCGATGTGCGGCACCACCGCGTGCAGCATGAAGGGCGAGGCGGCGTTGATCCGCAGGCGCCCGGCGGGGCTCTGCCGGCGCAGGGCCAGGCGTTCCTCGAGCGCCTCCATCTGCTGCAGGATCTGCCGTGCCTGGTCGAGGAAGTAGCGGCCTTCCTCGGTCAGCTCCATGCGCCGGGTGGTGCGGTTGAGCAGGGTGGTGCCGAGCTTGTGCTCGAGGCGCGAGAGGGTCCGGCTGACGGCCGAGGCGGTCAGTCCCATCTGTTCCGCGGCGGCGCTGATGGAACCGCTGTCGACTACACTGACGAAGCTTTGCAGTTCATCGGAGTTGGCTTTCATTCGTGACTCCAGGGCAATCATTGCCGAAGCATAGCGATGTTTTCGGCAAGGACTGAAGAGGCACGCGTGCCCGCAGGAGGTTTTCATGCCCGGCCACCGCATCACCCTCACCGGAGAAAAGCAGACGCTCCTGATCACCCTCTACGCCAAGGCGCTGGATAGCCGCCTGGACGATTCCATCCTCCATGACCGTTTCGCCGAGGAGGCGGTGCGGCAGATCGACTTCGACTTCTCCAGGGTCGCCCTCGGCAAAGGCAACGAACGGGCCCTGGCCATGCGCTCGCATTACTTCGACCAGGCCTGCCGCGACTTCCTCGGCCGCCATCCCGAGGGGCAGGTGCTCAACCTCGGTTGCGGCCTGGACAGCCGTATCTACCGGGTCGATCCGCCGGCCGAGCTGCCCTGGTTCGACCTTGACTACCCGGAGGTCATGGACCTGCGCGAGCGGCTCTACCCGCCGCGCGCCGGCGCCTATCGGGCGCTGCGCCACTCGGTGGACGACGACGGCTGGCTGCAAGGGGTGCCGCGCGAGCGGCCCGCCCTGGTCCTGGCCGAGGGGCTGATGCCTTATCTGCGGGAGTCCCAGGTGCGACGCCTGGTGGAACGCCTGGTCGACCACCTGGGTAGCGGCGAGCTGCTGTTCGACGGCTACGGCCGCCTCGGCATCATGCTGCTGCGCCTGTATCCGCCGCTGCGCGAGACCGGGGCGCAGGTGTACTGGAGCATCGACGACCCGCGCGAACTCGAGCGGTGGCATCCGGCCCTGCGCTTCATCGAGGAGGTCACCGACTATGACCCGCAGGACGTTGCCAAGCTGCCGCAGTCGTCGCGGCTGATGCTGCCGATCTACAACGGCTTCGCCTTCCTGCGGCGGATGGGCCGGCTGATCCGCTACCGTTGGCCCAGGGTCTAGGCGCCGCAGGCGAGGCCGGGGTCAGGCGAGCACTGCCACCGACTTGATCTGCGCCCACAACAGCTGGCCGGGCCGTAGTTGCAACTGGTCCCGCGAGTAACGGGTGATCCGCGCCAGCAGCGGATTGCCGCCGGCATCCAGGCGCACCAGTACGTGGGCCGCGGTGTCGGTATCGACCAATTCCAGAACCCGTACCGGCAGGCGGTTGAGGATGCTGCTCTGGGCGTCGTCGCGCAGGTTCAGGCTGACGTCGCGCGCCTGTACCTTGAAGCGCAGGCGCTTGCCGGGGGCCAGCGGGGCGTGGGCGACGCGCATTTGCAGCGCGCTGCCGGGCAGGACCAGGGTCAGCAGGCCGTAGGCCGGGTCGTGGTCGCTGACCGTGCCCTCGATCACCACACCGGCGTCGTCGTCCAGCGCCAGCGGCAGGTCGACTCGCGCCAGGGTTTCGCCGATCGGCCCGCTGGCGCGGACCTTGCCGTTCTCCAGCAGCACCAGGTGATCGGCCAGGCGCGCCACTTCGTCCGGCGAGTGGCTGACATAGAGCACCGGGATGTCCAGTTCCTCGTGCAGGCGTTCGAGATAGGGCAGGATCTCGCCCTTGCGCTTCAGGTCGAGGGATGCCAGCGGCTCGTCCATCAGCAGCAGGCGCGGGCTGGTGAGGAGGGCCCGGGCGATGCCGACGCGTTGCTGCTCGCCGCCGGAGAGGCGTTCCGGCATGCGTTCCAGCAAGTGCTCGATGCCCAGCAGGGCGCAGGCCTGTTCCAGCTCGACGCGGCGTTCGGCGGCGGCGATGCGCTTGAGACCGAAGGCCAGGTTGCGCCGCACCGTCAGGTGGCGGAACAGGTTGGCATCCTGGAACACGTAGCCGAGGGCACGTCGGTGGGGCGCGACGAAGAGGTTGCGGCGGCTGTCCTGCCAGGTCTCGCCGTTGATCGTCACCTCGCCCTCGGCGGCCTTTTCCAGGCCGGCGATACAGCGCAGGCAAGTGCTCTTGCCGGAGCCTGAATGGCCGAACAGAGCGGTCACGCCACGACCGGGAAGAGCCAGGTCGATGTCCAGTTCGAAGCCGGGGTAGGCGCGGCGGAAGCGCAGGCGCAGGCCGTCCATCTCAGGCCCAGCCCGGCCGGCGGCGCCGGCCCGAATAGAGGGCGAGGAGGACGACGAAGGAGAACGCCACCATGCCGCCGGCCAGCCAGTGGGCCTGGGCGTATTCCATGGCTTCGACGTGATCGAATATCTGCACCGAGACCACGCGGGTTTTCTCCGGGATGTTGCCGCCGATCATCAGCACCACGCCGAACTCGCCGACGGTATGGGCGAAGCCGAGGATCGCGGCGGTGACGAAACCCGGCCGGGCCAGCGGCAGGACCACGCTGAAGAAACGGTCGACGGGGCTCGCGCGCAGGGTCGCGGCAGCCTCCAGCGGTTTTTCGCCGATCGCCTCGAAGGCGTTCTGCAACGGTTGCACGACGAAGGGCAGCGAGTAGAACACCGAGCCGACCACCAGGCCGGCGAAGGTGAAGGGCAGGGTGCCGAGACCGAGGCTCTGGGTGAGCTGGCCGATGAAACCGTTGGGACCCATGCTGACCAGCAGGTAGAAGCCGATCACCGTCGGCGGCAGCACCAGCGGCAGGGCCACCACCGCCCCGATCGGCCCCTTCAGCCAGGAGCGGGTGCGCGCCAGCCACCAGGCGATGGGCGTGCCGATCAGCAGCAGGAGGAGGGTGGTGAGCGAAGCCAGCTCGATGGTCAGCCAGATGGCCGCCAGGTCCGTACTGTCGAGTGGCAACGCCATGCAGGTCCCGCCTTAGAGTTCGTAGCCGTAGGACTTGATCAGCGCGGCGGCCTTGGCGCCCTTCAGGTAGTCGACCAGGGCCTTGGCGGCGGCGTTGTCCTTGCCTTTGTTGAGGATGACCGCGTCCTGGCGGATCGGGTCGTGCAGCTCGGCGGGAACGATCCAGGCCGAGCCGGTTGCGACTTTACCATCCTTGTAGATCTGCGACAGGGCGACGAAGCCCAGTTCGGCGTTGCCGCTGGAAACGAACTGGTAGGCCTGGCTGATGTTCTGGCCTTCCACCAGCTTCGGCCCGAGCGTGGCGGCGAGGCCGAGCTTGTCCATCGCCTGGGTGGCGGCGAGGCCGTAGGGCGCGGTCTTCGGGTTGGCGATGGACAGGTGCCTGAAGCTGCCGCTCTTCAGCACCTCGCCCTTGGCGTCGACGTAGCCGGCCTTGGGCGACCAGAGTGCCAGGGTGCCGATGGCATAGGTGAAGCGCGAGCCGGGCACGATCTCGCCTTCCTGCTCCAGTTTCGCCGGAGTGCTGTCGTCGGCGGAGAGGAACACCTGGAACGGCGCGCCGTTCTTGATCTGCGTATAGAACTGGCCGGTGGCGCCGTAGGCGGCGACCAGCCTGTGCCCGGTGTCTTTCTCGAATTCCTTGGCGATGGCCTGGATCGGCGCGGTGAAGTTGGCCGCGACGGCGACCTGCACCTCGTCGGCGCTGGCGGCCAGGGATACGGCGCTGGCGAGGAGGGCGAGCAACAGCTGGGGCAGGCGGGTGGTCATGGAGTGCTCCTGTTGGGGGCGAACGAAG
>NZ_SCND01000237.1:0-9443 GCF_005503585.1 Pseudomonas sp. 2VD | reverse complement strand
CTACGCGGAAGACCCCGAGGGCGGTTTCCTCCCCGCCAGCGGCCGCCTGGCGCTGTACCGCGAAGCGGCCGCCGGCCCCGGCCGGCGGGTCGACAGCGGGGTACGCGAAGGCGACGAGGTCTCGCCGTTCTACGACCCGATGCTGGCCAAGCTGATCGCCTGGGGCGAAACCCGCGAGGAAGCCCGCCAGCGCCTGCTGGCGATGCTGGCGGAAACCTCGGTCGGCGGCCTGCGCACCAACCTGGCGTTCCTCCGCCGCATCCTCGGCCATCCGGCGTTCGCCGCCGCCGAACTGGACACCGGTTTCATCGCGCGCCACCAAGACGACCTGCTGCCGGCGCCGCAAGCGCTGCCGGAGCATTTCTGGCAAGCCGCCGCCGAAGCCTGGCTGCAGAGCGAACCGGGCCACCGTCGCGACGACGACCCGCATTCGCCGTGGAGCCGCAACGACGGCTGGCGCAGCGCCCTGGCGCGGGAGTCCGACCTGATGCTGCGCTGCCGCGACGAACGCCGCTGCGTCCGCCTGCGCCACGCCAGCCCCAGCCAGTATCGCCTCGACGGCGACGACCTGGTCAGCCGGGTGGACGGTGTCACCCGTCGCTCGGCGGCATTGCGCCGCGGACGCCAGTTGTTCCTCGAATGGGAGGGCGAACTGCTGGCCATCGAAGCCGTCGACCCGATCGCCGAGGCCGAGGCCGCCCATGCCCACCAGGGCGGTTTGAGCGCGCCGATGAACGGCAGTATCGTGCGGGTCCTGGTCGAGCCCGGCCAGACGGTCGAAGCCGGCGCCACCCTGGTGGTGCTGGAGGCGATGAAGATGGAGCACAGCATCCGCGCGCCCCACGCCGGGGTAGTGAAGGCGCTGTATTGCAGCGAGGGCGAACTGGTCGAGGAAGGCACGCCGCTGGTGGAGCTGGACGAGAACCAGGCCTGACAGCCAAGACGAGGAACAGCATGAACCTGCCGAAGAAGGTCCGCCTGGTGGAGGTCGGTCCGCGCGACGGACTGCAGAACGAGAAACAGCCGATCGAGGTGGCCGACAAGATCCGCCTGGTCGATGACCTGAGCGCCGCCGGCCTGGACTACATCGAAGTGGGCAGCTTCGTCTCGCCCAAGTGGGTGCCGCAGATGGCCGGCTCGGCCGAGGTATTCGCCGGCATCCGCCAGCGTCCCGGCGTGACCTACGCGGCGCTGGCGCCGAACCTGAAAGGCTTCGAGGCGGCGCTGGAGTCGGGAGTGAAGGAAGTGGCGGTGTTCGCCGCCGCGTCGGAAGCCTTCTCCCAGCGCAACATCAACTGCTCGATCAAGGACAGCCTGGAGCGCTTCGTACCGGTGCTGGAGGCGGCGCGCCAGCACCAGGTGCGGGTGCGCGGCTACATTTCCTGCGTGCTCGGCTGTCCCTACGACGGCGATGTCGATCCGCGCCAGGTCGCCTGGGTCGCCCGCGAACTCCAGCAGATGGGCTGCTACGAGGTGTCCCTGGGCGACACCATCGGCGTCGGCACCGCCGGCGCCACCCGCCGGCTGATCGAGGCGGTGGCCAGCGAGGTTCCCCGCGAGCGCCTCGCCGGGCACTTCCACGACACCTACGGGCAAGCCCTGGCGAACATCTACGCCAGCCTGCTGGAAGGCATCGCGGTATTCGACAGCTCGGTGGCCGGCCTCGGCGGTTGTCCCTACGCCAAGGGCGCCACCGGCAACGTCGCCAGCGAAGACGTCCTCTACCTGCTGAACGGCCTGGAGATCCATACCGGGGTCGACATGCACGCCCTGGTCGACGCCGGCCAGCGTATCTGCGCGGTGCTCGGCAAGAGCAACGGGTCGCGAGCGGCGAAAGCGTTGCTGGCCAAGGCCTGAGAAGCGGCGGATAACCGCGAGCGGTTATCCGCCCTACCCGACGTCGCGCCCAGGCTCGGAGACTGCGTCATCCACCCTGGGTGCCGTCATACCCCATCCGCCAACTGATAGCCCGAGTCGTCGCAAGCAGCCGTTCCGCCGCTGGCCCCTGCTCCTCGGCCTGGAAGATGCTCGCCGGGCCGACCACCGTGAGCACCGCCGCCACCCGCCCGCGGGCGTCGAACACCGGTGCCGAGAGCGCCTCCACCCCAGGCATCAGCAGCCCATGGATCGCATGCAGGCCGCGCGCGCGGATGCCCTCCAGCAGCACCGCGTAGGCCGCCGGGTCGGCCAGCGGATGGTCGGCACGCCCGGCCAACTCTTCCTCGCGCAGCTCGGCCACCTCGCGTTCCGGCAGGAACGCGGCGAACACCAGGCCGGTGGACGAACCGAGCAGCGGCAGCACCGAGCCGACCTGGGTGACCACCGTCACCGCGCGCACCGCCTGTTCCACCTGTACCACGGTGGCGCCACGGTTGCCCCAGACGGCGAGGAAGCAGGTCTCGTTGAGCACGTCGCGCAGCTCGGCCAGCGGCGCGGCGGCGCTCTTCAGCACGTCCATGCTGTCCAGCGCCGCCAGGCCCACGCGCAGCGCCTCGCGCCCCAGCGAGTAATGATTGGTGGAGGCGTCCTGGACCGCGAAGCCGCTGGCGATCAATGCCTGCAGGTAGCGATGGACCTTGCTCGCCGGCATCCCCACATGCTCCGCCAGGCGCGACAGCGAGGTCGCCGGGGAGAGTTCGGCGAGGGCCTTGAGGATATCGGTACCGACTTCGGCGGAGCGGACCTTCTGCTTGCCGGAGGTTTCGGCGGGACTGCTGTTCTTTTCCATGGACGCGGGTTCCTGCGGGCGGGGCCGACGTTATAGCTTGACGCTGCCTTCCACTCAAATTACGTTATGCGTAATTGAATTACGATAAAAATAACGCAGCCAGCGTGCCAGGTCCCCGGCGGATCGGCGGCAAGCTGCCCCCACTCCCCGGAGGCCTCAGATGAACCTCGACTCCACTGCCCTCGCCTATCAATCGGGCTTCGGCAACGAATTCAGCAGCGAAGCGCTCCCCGGCGCCCTGCCGGTCGGCCAGAACTCCCCGCAGAAAGCGCCCTACGGCCTGTACGCCGAGCTGCTCTCCGGCACCGCCTTCACCATGGCTCGCAGCGAGGCCCGGCGCACCTGGCTGTACCGCATCACGCCGTCGGCCAAGCATCCGCCGTTCCGCCGCCTGGAACGACAGATCGCCGGTGCCGAACTGGATGCGCCGACTCCCAACCGCCTGCGCTGGGACCCGCTGGCACTGCCCGAGCAGCCCACCGACTTCCTCGACGGCCTGCTGCGCATGGCCGCCAACGCGCCCGGCGACAAGCCCGCCGGCGTGAGCATCTACCAGTACCTGGCCAACCGCTCGATGCAGCGTTGCTTCTACGACGCCGACGGCGAACTGCTGCTGGTCCCGCAATTGGGCCGTCTGCGCCTGTGCACCGAACTCGGCGCGCTGCAGGTCGAACCGCTGGAGATCGCGGTGATCCCGCGCGGGATGAAGTTCCGCGTCGAGCTGCTCGACGGCGAGGCACGCGGCTATATCGCCGAGAACCACGGCGCGCCGTTGCGCCTGCCCGACCTCGGCCCGATCGGCAGCAATGGCCTGGCCAATCCGCGCGACTTCCTGGCCCCGGTGGCGCGCTACGAAGACAGCCGCCAGCCGCTGCAACTGGTGCAGAAATACCTCGGCGAGCTGTGGGCCTGCGAGCTTGACCACTCGCCGCTGGACGTGGTCGCCTGGCACGGCAACAACGTGCCCTACAAGTACGACCTGCGCCGCTTCAACACCATCGGCACGGTCAGCTTCGACCACCCGGACCCGTCGATCTTCACCGTGCTGACCTCCCCCACCAGCGTCCATGGCCTGGCCAACATCGACTTCGTGATCTTCCCGCCGCGCTGGATGGTGGCCGAGAACACCTTCCGTCCGCCATGGTTCCACCGCAACCTGATGAACGAGTTCATGGGCCTGATCCAGGGCGCCTATGACGCCAAGGCCGGCGGCTTCGTGCCCGGCGGCGCCTCGCTGCACAGTTGCATGAGCGCCCACGGCCCGGACGCGGAAAGCTGCGACAAGGCCATCGCCGCCGACCTCAAGCCGCACAGGATCGACCAGACCATGGCCTTCATGTTCGAGACCAGCCAGGTCCTCCGGCCGAGCCGTGCCGCCCTCGAGACGCCGGCCCTGCAGAATGACTACGATGCCTGCTGGGCGTCGCTCGTATCCACCTTCAACCCGCAACGGAGATAACCCCATGAACCAGCCAACCCCCACTCGTAGCTGGGTCGCCTCCGCCAATGGGCATGCCGACTTTCCCCTGCAAAACCTGCCGCTGGGCATCTTCAGCCGTGCCGGCCTGAGCCCGCGTTGCGGCGTGGCCATCGGCGACTCGATCCTCGACCTGGACGCGGCGCTGGCCGCCGGCCTGTTCGAGGGGGCCGCCGGCGAAGCCGCCGAAGCCACCCGCGGCGGCGCGCTGAACGCCTTCTTCGCCCTCGGCAAACCGGCCCGCGTGGCGCTGCGCCAGCGCCTGCTGGAGCTGCTCGGCGAAGGCGCAGCGGAGCGCCCGGAGCTGCTCCATGCGGCCGCCGAGTGCCAAATGCACCTACCGGCCAGGATCGGCGACTACACCGACTTCTACGTCGGCATCCGCCATGCCGAGAACGTCGGCAAGCTGTTCCGCCCGGACAACCCGCTGCTGCCCAACTACAAGCACGTGCCCATCGGCTACCACGGCCGCGCCTCGACCGTGCGCGTCTCCGGCAGCGAAGTGCGCCGGCCCAACGGCCAGACCCTGCCGGCCGGCGCCAGCGAGCCGGTGTTCGGTCCCTGTGCGCGTCTGGACTACGAACTGGAGCTAGGCATCTGGATCGGCCAGGGCAACGCCCTCGGCGAAGCCATCCCGGTTTCCCGCGCCGCCGAGCACATCGCCGGCTTCTGTCTGCTCAACGACTGGTCGGCGCGCGACATCCAGGCCTGGGAATACCAGCCGCTCGGCCCGTTCCTGTCGAAGAGCTTCATCACCAGCGTTTCGCCCTGGGTGGTCACCGCCGAAGCCCTGGAGCCGTTCCGCCGCGCCCAGCCAGCGCGCCCCGAAGGCGACCCGCGGCCGCTGCCGTATCTCTACGACGACAACGACCAGGCCCACGGCGCCTTCGACATTGAGCTGGAGGTCCTGCTGCTCACCGAGGGCCTGCGCGAGAAAGGCCTGCCGCCGCAGCGCCTGACCCTGAGCAACAGCCTGAGCATGTACTGGACGGTGGCGCAGATGGTCGCCCACCACAGCGTCAATGGCTGCCAGTTGCAGCCCGGCGACCTGTTCGGCTCCGGCACCCTGTCCGGCGCCGAGCCCGGCCAGTTCGGCTCGCTGCTGGAGATCACCGCTGGCGGCAAGCAGCCGGTGCAACTGGCCTCCGGCGAGACCCGGCGCTTCCTCGAGGACGGCGACGAGGTCATCCTCCGCGCCCGCTGCAAGCGCGAGGGACACGTCTCGATCGGTTTCGGCGAATGTCGCGGCAAAGTGCTCGCGGCCCATCCGGGGGCGCGCGGATGAAGCTCTATACCTACTACCGTTCCACCTCCTCCTACCGGGTGCGCATCGCCCTGGCGCTGAAGGGGCTGGACTACCAGTCGCTGCCGGTCAACCTGGTCCGCGACGGCGGCGAACACCGCCAACCCGCCTACCTGGCGCTCAACCCGCAGGGCCGCGTACCGGCCCTGCAGGTCGACGAGGGCGAGCTGCTGATCCAGTCGCCGGCGATCATCGAGTACCTCGAGGAGCGCTACCCGCACCCCGCCCTGCTCTCCAGCGATCCGCTGCGCCGCGCCCACGAGCGCGGAGTCGCGGCGCTGGTCGGCTGCGACATCCACCCGTTGCACAACGCCAGCGTGCTCAACCTGCTGCGCCAGTGGGGACACGACGAAGAGCAGGTCCGGCAGTGGATCGGCCACTGGGTCGGCCAGGGTCTCGCCGCCGTCGAGCAACTGATCGGCGACCAGGGCTGGTGCTTCGGCGACCGGCCGGGCCTGGCCGACGTCTACCTGATCCCGCAGCTCTACGCCGCCGAACGCTTCGGCGTAGCGCTGGACGCCTGGCCACGGATCCGCCGGGTCGCCGACCTGGCCGCCGCCCATCCGGCGTTCCGCCAGGCCCATCCGGCCAACCAGCCGGACACCCCGGCCGCCTGAGGGACCGCAGAGTCCCGCTCCTGAAGATAAAGGGGGGCGTCCGCCGGACGCCCCATCACCAATAAGAACCTCAGGTACCTTGCGATGCACAACCAGATCGCCAGCTTTCGCGCGGCGCTCGACGCGCGCCCTGTGTCCCGCTACCAGTGGCTGTTGCTGCTGCTCCTCGCCCTGTTGCTGGTCACCGATGGCTACGATGCCCAGGTGCTCGGCTACGTGGTGCCGACCCTGGCCCAGGAATGGGGCCTGGACAAGGCCGCGTTCGGCCCGGTGTTCAGCGCCAACCTGTTCGGCCTGACCGTCGGTTCGCTGCTGGTGACGCCGCTGGCGGACCGCTTCGGCATCCGCCGGGTGCTGCTCTGCTGCGTGCTGATCTACGCCAGCCTGACCGTCCTGATGGTCTTCGCCGGTTCCCTGGAAAGCCTGATGCTGGCGCGCTTCGTCTGCGGCATCGGAATGGGCGGGGCGATGCCCAGCGCCATGGCGCTGATGGCCGAGTATTCGCCACCGCGCCTGCGTACCCTGATGGTCACCCTGGCGGCCTGCGGTTTCTCCTTCGGCGGCGCCGCCGGCGGTTTCGTCGCCGCCGCCTTCATGGACGGCTTCGGCTGGCAGGCGGTGTTCCTCGCCGGCGGCGTCACCCCGTTGCTGCTGTTCCCCTTCCTCCTCCTGTTCCTGCCGGAGTCGCTGCCGCGCCTGCTCCGCGACGCACCGCCCTATGCCCGCCTACGCCAGCTCAGCGAGCGCATGGCGCCGGGCTGGCAGCCGCCGCCGGCACAGGCCGACGCCGAGCCGGCGGCGAGCCTGACCGTGCTGGAGCTGTTCCGCCACGGTTACGCGCGGCCGACCCTGCTGCTCTGGGCGACCTTCTTCGTCAGCCTGATCCTGCTCTACTTCATGGTCAGCTGGCTGCCCTCGCTGCTCCAGGAAAGCGGCCTGACACGCAATGCGGCGAACCTGGCGACCTCGATGTTCCTCTTCGCCGGCACCCTCGGCGCGATGCTCCTGGCCTGGCTCGCCGACCGCCTGCGCAGCAAGGTCCGCCTGCTGGCGGCGATTCTCGCCGGCGCCGCGCTGTTCACCCTGCTCCTCGGCCTCAACCACGACCAGCCGCGCTGGCTGCTGGCGTTCGTCTTCGCCGCCGGCTTCTGCATCATCGGCGGGCAGTTGACCCTGAACGCCTTCGCCAGCAACTTCTACCCGGCCCAGGTACGCGCCACCGGCACCGGCTGGGCGCTGGGCGTGGGCCGCTTCGGTTCGATCCTCGGCCCACTGTTCGGCAGCCTGCTGCTGGGCATGCACATATCCGTGGAGAACATCTTCATGCTTGCGGCGATTCCCGCCGGGCTCGCCGCGCTACTGATCCTCCAGGTCCGCTCGCCCGCCGCCCAGGCGCAGCGGGAAAGCGCCGCCGCGCTGGCCGTCGAGGAATCCTGAGCCTTCACCGCGAGCGGCTTCCCGGCTACAGTGGCGGGCCGTTTCGCCGTCCGCCGCAGGAGCCGCCGATGAACGACGCCGACAGCCTCCAGGATTACCAACGCGTACGCCAGCAGGCGATCCGTTCGCTGTTCGAGATCGTCGAAGGCTCCAGCGAAGGCACGGTGATCGTCGACCGCGAGGCCCGCATCGTCTGGATCAACCAGCGCTACGCCCAGCGTTTCGGCCTCGCCGACCCGGCGCAGGCCATCGGCCGGCCCTGCGAAAGCGTGATCCCCGGTAGCCTGCTGCGCGAGGTGGTACGCAGCGGCAAGCCGATCCTGCTGGACATGATGGACAGCGCGAAGGACCCGCTGGTGGTGATGCGCCTGCCGATCCACGACGACGCCGGCGAGGTGATCGGCGCCATCGGCTTCGCCCTGCTCGACGAACTGCGTTCGCTGTCGCCGCTGGTGACCCGCTACCTGAGCATGCAGCGCGAACTGGCCTCGACCCGCTCGCAATTGCAGGCGCGCCAGGCCAAGTACAGCTTCAGCCACTTCGTCGGCACCAGTCCGGCCAGCCTGGAAGTCAAGCGCCGCGCCCGTCGTGGCGCGGCCAGCGAAGCGCCGGTGCTGTTGCTCGGCGAGACCGGCACCGGCAAGGAACTGCTCGCCCACGCCATCCACAGCGCTTCGCCGCGGGCGCACAAGGCCTTCGTCAGCGTGAACGCCGCGGCGATCCCGGAAAGCCTGCTGGAGGCCGAATTCTTCGGTACCGCCCCGGGGGCCTTCACCGGTGCCGAGCGCAAGGGCCGGCCAGGCAAGTTGCAGGTGGCCCAGGGCGGCACGTTGTTCCTCGACGAGATCGGCGACATGCCGCTGGCCTTGCAAGGCAAGCTGTTGCGCGTGCTACAGGAGAAAGAGTTCGAAGCGGTGGGTTCCAACGAAGTGATCCGCAGCGACATCCGCCTGGTCGCCGCCACTTCCATCGACCTGCAGCAGGCGATGCGCGAAGGCCGTTTCCGCGCTGACCTCTACTACCGGCTGAACGTCCTGCCGATCGAGATCCCACCGTTGCGCCAGCGCCTGGACGACCTCCCGGCGCTCTGCGAGTCGATCCTCGACAGCCTCGACCACGGCCGTCTCCACGAACTCGGCGGCGATGCCCTGGCGCTGCTCGCCCGGCATGCCTGGCCGGGCAACGTCCGCGAACTGCGCAACGTGCTGGAACGCGCGCTGCTGCTGGCCGACCAACCGTTGCTGGACGCCGCCGCCCTCGGCGCGGCGCTGGGCCCCCTGCAACCGCTGCCGGAGCTGCCTCGAGCGGCGGACGACAGGCCGGTCGGGGATTTCCAACAGGCCCGCGAAGCCTTCGAGCGCGACCTGATCGGACGGGCCCTGGCGCAGAGTGCCGGCAATGTGGTGGAAGCGGCGAAACGCCTGGGCCTGGGTCGCTCGACCCTGTACAAGAAGATCGTGGCGCTGGGCATGCGTCTCGATAACGGGACCCATCTCTAAATAGAGACGAACTGAGACCTGCATAGCCACGGAACTTTCGCTCGATTACGTCTCCATTTTGAGACAACGCTATTCCCCACGCTCCCCTTCGTCTCGCCGCAGCCCGCGAAAACCGCGACTCTGGGGCCTGGCACGGTTATCGCAACGTGCCTTTCCGACGGCCCTGCCCCGTTCCAGGCCGTCACGCCGGTGCCCGCACCGTTCGACAACAAGAAACAGGCCCGGAGCGCCTTCCCCATGCGAAGCGCGCCCCGCAGCGCCGTGGAGATATGCCCGATGAGCGTGATCATCGCCCTTGCCGCCCTGGGCCTGCTGATGCTGGCCGCCTACCGGGGCTACAGCGTCATCCTGTTCGCCCCCCTCGCCGCCCTCGGCGCCGTCC
>NZ_SCND01000236.1:0-9536 GCF_005503585.1 Pseudomonas sp. 2VD | reverse complement strand
GGAAGAACTGCGTGCTGGCGGCGACCACCGCTTTCGGCAGCGGCGGTGGCACCTGCCCGGCGAGTGCGGCCTTGGCCCGCGCTTCGTCGGCCTTGGCCAGCTCGGCGGGGGTGGGCGGCGGCGGGGCCTTCTCCGGTACCGCTTCCGGCGGCACCACGACCTCGGACTCCGGCAGCAGGGTGTAGAACTCGTACTTCGGCTTGGCCTGGGCCGGCGTCTGCGTTTGCGCGGGCTGCTGGGCCTGGCCGTTCTGCTGCGGCTGCTTGCCCTGCACGGCGGCCGGGCGCTGGGCGTCCGGGCGTTCGCGCTGGACGTCCTTGCGCCCGGGTTCGAGCTTCATCAGGAACATGATGAAGCCGCCGATGGCCAGGCCGGCGACCAGCCAGACCCAGCCGGGAACGCCGTTCTTCGCGGCGGGCGCCTGGTAGCGGCTGGCGCCGCGCTTGGGGGCGGGTTTCTTCTTTGCCATGGGGGTTCCCGGACTCCTGTTCGGGCGGGTTCGATTACATGCGTTCCAGAGTCTTCAGACCGAGCAGCTCCAGGCCCTGTTCCAGGGTACGGCCGGTCAGCGCGGCGAGACGCAGGCGGCTGTCCTTCTGCGCCGGGTCCTCGGCGGTGAGGATCGGGCAGTGCTCGTAGAAACTGGAGAACAGCCCGGCCAACTCGTACAGGTAGGCGCAGAGCAGGTGCGGCACGCCCTTGAGCGCGACGTTGTTGATCAGGTCGCCGAACTGCGCCAGTTGTGCGGCCAGGGCCAGCTCCTGGGGCTGCTCGAGGACGATCTTCCCGCCCAGTTGCTCGCGGCCCTGGCCGAGCTTGCGGAAGACGCTGGCCACGCGGGTGCAGGCGTAGAGCAGGTAGGGTGCGGTGTTGCCTTCGAAGCTGAGCATCAGTTCGAAGTTGAAGCTGTAGTCGCTGGTGCGGTGCTTGGACAGGTCGGCGTACTTCACCGAGTCGATCCCCACCACCCGGCCGATCTCGCGCAGCTGGACCTCGTCGAACGGCTCCTCGCCACGCTCGGCGCGCTGCTCGTTGCGTTCCTTGACCAGCGCATAGGCGCGGCTCTCGGCCTCTTCCAGCAGGTCGATCAGCTTCACCGTACCGCCGTCGCGGGTCTTGAACGGACGGCCGTCGGCGCCGTTCATGGTACCGAAGCCCATGTGCTCCAGCTCCATGCCGGCCGGAACGAAACCGGCGCGCCGCGCCACTTCGAAGACCTGCTGGAAGTGCAGGGCCTGGCGCTGGTCGACGAAGTACAGCACGCGGTCGGCGTGCAGCACGTTGTGCCGATAACGCATGGCGGCGAGGTCGGTGGTGGCGTAGAGGTAGCCGCCGCCGGCCTTCTGCACGATCACCGGGAGCGGATTGCCCTCGGCGTTCCTGAACTCTTCGAGGAAGACGCACAACGCGCCGTTGTCTTCGGTGAGCAGGCCCTTGGCGGTCAGGTCGGCGACCACCTGGGCTAGGTCGTCGTTGTAGGCGCTCTCGCCCATGACGTCGGCCATGCTCAGCTTCACGCCGAGACGGTCGTAGACCTTCTGGCAGTGCGACAGGGAAATCTCGTTGAAGCGGGTCCACAGGCGCAGGCAGTCGGGGTCGCCGGCCTGCAGCTTGACCACCAGTTCGCGGGCGCGGTCGGCGAATTCGGGAGACTCGTCGAAGCGTTTCTTCGCCGCGCGGTAGAAGACCTCCAGGTCGTGCAGCTCGGCCTCGGCGTCGACCGGTTGCTCTTCCAGGTAGGCGAGCAGCATGCCGAACTGGGTGCCCCAGTCGCCGACGTGGTTCTGCCGGATCACCGTGTCGCCGAGGAACTCGAGGACGCGCGCGACGGCGTCGCCGATGATGGTCGAGCGCAGGTGGCCGACGTGCATTTCCTTGGCCAGGTTCGGCGAGGACAGGTCGATCACCACGCGCTGCGCCGGGCCCGCCTTGCGCACGCCGAGACGTTCGTCGGCGAGGGCGCGGTCGAGGCTGGCGGCGAGCCAGACGTGATCCTGGAAGAAGTTGAGGAAGCCGGGGCCGGCGATCTCCACCTTGGCCAGTTGCTCGTGGGCGGGGATTGCCTCGACCAGCCTGGCGGCCAGGTCGCGCGGCTTCATCCCGGCCGGCTTGGCCAGCATCATGGCGATGTTGCTGGCGAAATCGCCGTGGCTACGGTCCTTGGTGTTCTCCACCTGGATGTCCGGGGTCAGGCCGGCGGGCAGGGTGCCGTCCGCGGTCAGTTGGTCGAGGGCTTGCTGGATCAGCTGGCGAATCGTGTCTTTCATCGTTCTCTCCGTGCTCGCGGGCAGAGGGGCGGCGCGCGACGGTCGGGCAGGGGAAGGGCCGGCGGATGCGGCGCTCCGAAGTTCACTCCCCGCGATGTGCGCGGGGTGGCCGGTCGAGGCTCAGAACCGCGCATTATCCGTGGGCGGACAGGCGTTGCCAACCGTTGCGGCGATTAGCCGACAGTTTGCGCCGGACATCGCGGATTCCGGCTGACCCCAGTCAAGCGGGGCGTCTTCCAGGAAGGCGCTCAGAACAGGTCGATCGGATCGATATCGAGCGACCAGCGCACCTGGCGCCCGCCGGGCAACTGTTCGAGGCTCTGCAGCCAGGGCGTCAGCAGGCGATGCAGCGGCGCCCGGCTCATGCACTGCAGCAGCAGTTGCGCGCGGTGCTTGCCGGCACGCCGCTCCATGGGCGCGGGCACCGGCCCGAGCAGTTCCACCTCCGGCCCGCCCATCTGCTCGAGCAATTGCTCGGCGGCACTGCAGGCGCTGTCGAGGAAGGCTTCCGCCTGGCCCGGCTTGTGCGCTTCGGCGCGCAGCAGGGCGAGGTGGGCGAAGGGCGGCAGGCCGGCGGCGCGGCGTTCGCTGAGGGCCTGTTCGGCAAAGGCGAAGTAGCCGTCCTCGGTGAGCTGGACCAGCAGCGGGTGATCGGCCAGGTGGGTCTGGATCAGTACCCGCCCGGGCTCCTCGGCGCGTCCTGCGCGGCCGGCGACCTGGACGATCTGCTGGGCCATGCGTTCGCTGGCGCGGAAGTCGGCGGAAAACAGGCCGCCATCGGCATCGAGGATCGCCACCAGGGTGACCCGTGGGAAGTGGTGCCCCTTGGCGAGCATCTGGGTGCCGACCAGGATGCATGGCTCACCGCTGTTGATGGTGGCGAAGAGGTCGCGCATGGCGTGCTTGCGCGAGGTGCTGTCGCGGTCGATGCGCAGCACCGGATGGTTCGGGAAGAGAATCCGCAGGCGTTCCTCGGCGCGCTCGGTGCCGGCGCCTAGCGGACGCAGGTCGAGCTTGCCGCATTGCGGGCAGTTCATCGGCGGCCGCTGGCGGTGGTCGCAGTGGTGGCAGCGCAACTCGCCGCTGCCCTGGTGCACGGTCATCCGCGCGTCGCAGCGCGGGCATTGGCTGATCCAGCCGCAGTCGTGGCAAAGCAGGGTCGGAGCGAAGCCGCGGCGGTTGAGGAACACCAGGACCTGCTGGCCGGCCGCCAGGGTATCGCCGATGGCCTGTTGCAGCGGGCGGGAAAGGCCGGCGTCGAGCGGCATGCTCTTCACGTCGAGGCGGATGAACTTCGGCGGGTGCGCGCCACCGGCGCGCTGGGTCAGGCGCAGCAGGCCGTAGCGGCCGGCCTGGGCGTTGTGCAGGCTTTCCAGGGCGGGCGTGGCCGAACCGAGCAGGATCGGCACGTTCTCCAGGCGCGCGCGTACCAGTGCCAGGTCGCGGGCGTGGTAGCGCAGGCCGTCCTGCTGTTTATAAGAGGCGTCGTGTTCCTCGTCGACGATGATCAGTCCCGGCCGCTTCAGCGGCGTGAACAGTGCCGAGCGGGTGCCGATGACGATGTCGGCCTCGCCATCCCGGGCGGCGAGCCAGGCATCGAGGCGCTCGCGGTCGGTCAGGGCCGAATGCAGCAGGGCGATGCGCGCGTTGAAGCGGCGTTCGAAACGCGCCAGGGTCTGCGGGCCCAGGTTGATCTCGGGAATCAGCACCAGGGCCTGGCGGCCTGCGGCCAGGGTTTCGCGGATCAGTTGCAGGTAGACCTCGGTCTTGCCGCTGCCGGTGACCCCGGCCAGCAGGAAGCAATGGAAACCGCCGTGGCTGGCGCGAACCGCCTCGAAGGCGGCGCGCTGCTCGGGGTTCAGCGGCAACTCCGCCTGGGCCAGCCAGCCGCCTTCGCGCGGCGGGGTGCTGTGGCGCCGCACCTCCAGTTCGACCAGGCCTTTTTCCTTGAGCAGGTCGAGGCTGTCCTTGTTTATTTCCAGTTGGTTCAGCAACTCATGGGAAACCCCGTGCGGATGCTGCTTGAGAATCGCCAGGGCCTGGCGCTGGCGCGGCGCCCGGGCCAGGCGCGGATCGTCGAGGCTGGATTGCGCGGTGGCATGCCAGAAGCGCTGCTGGCGCGCCTCGGCCGGCTCGCCCTGGCGCAACAGGTTGGGCAGCGCCCAGGACAGGGTGTCGCCGAGGCTGTGCTGGTAGTACTGGGCGGTCCAGCGACAGAGTTCGAGCAGGTGCGCCGGCATCGGCGGCTTGGCGTCGAGTACCCTGAGGGCAGGCTTGAGCTTGTCTTCGGGTACTTCGGAACGGTCCGTCACCTCTATCAGAACGCCAACCAGCTCCCGGCGCCCGAACGGCAGCAGCAGGCGAATCCCCGGCTGTAGGGCGCTGCGCGGAATGCCGCGGGGCGCGCGGTAGTCGAACAGGCGGCGGAGTGGCGAAGGCAGGGCTAGGCGTAGGATCAGGTCTGACACTCAGCGGCTTCCGGGGATGAAGGAAACGAGGACTGGGCCGGCGATGTTAGCAGACGACCGGCGGGCGGGGTCGCTTGCATAGATGAATCGGTCTGGTATGATCCACGCCCTTAATTACGTGCGGTGCCTGGTAAACGCGCTGGGTGGCGGCACACAACGCCTCGAGGATTGAATCATGAAAGCGGACATCCATCCGACTTACGAAGCTATCGAAGCTACCTGCAGCTGCGGTAACGTCATCAAGACCCGTTCCACCCTGTGCAAGCCGATCCACCTGGACGTGTGCTCCGAATGCCACCCGTTCTACACCGGCAAGCAGAAGGTGCTGGACACCGGCGGCCGTATCGACCGCTTCAAGCAGCGTTTCGGCGTATTCGGCGCCACCAAGTAAGCCGCTTGCCGCGAACGCGCGCAATGCTACTTGTCGCTGTACCGAGAAAGGCGTCCCTGGTGGGCGCCTTTTTCATGTCCGTGGTTTCCGCCTTCGCCGGTGCGGCGGAGGCCTGCCGGCCTACCGGTGCCTTGCAGAACGTCGAGGTGGCGCGGGTGGTGGACGGCGATACCGTGCGCCTGCGCGATGGCCGCAGCGTGCGGCTGATCGGTATCAATGCGCCTGAACTGGCGCACAACGGCCGCACCACCGAGCCCTTCGCCGAAGCCGCGAAGCAGCGGCTGCAGGCGCTGGTATCGGCCAGCGACGGGCGTCTCGCCCTGCAGCCGGGCCGCCAGCCCCGCGATCACTATGGGCGGACCCTGGCGCACCTGTTCGATGCCAGCGGCGCCAACCTCGAGGCGCGCCTGCTCGGCGAGGGCCTGGGCTACCTGGTGGCGGTCGCGCCGAACACCGAGCTGACGGCCTGTCAGCAAGCGGCGGAACGTGCCGCGCGTTCGGCTAATCTGGGTGTATGGAAGCGTTCGCCGGTGCTTTCGCTCGATCGACTGGCGCAGAGCGGCTTCGCCGTGGTCCGCGGGCGGGTGCTCGAGGTCGAACGCAACCGGGGCGGTATCTGGCTGGAGATGGACGGTCCGCTGGTCCTGCGGATCGAGCCGAAGGTGCTCAAGGCGTTCGATGCGAAACGGGTGATGCAGATGGCGGGACGTTCGCTGGAAGTGCGTGGCTGGGTGGTCGATCGTTCCCGCCGTGGCGCTGTGCCGGCCGGCAAGGCGCGCTGGCAGATGTCGGTGACCGATCCGGCGATGCTGGAATGGTTGCCATGAAGGCCGCCTGGCTCCTGCTGCTGTTACTGGGAGTCGGCGCGCTGGGCGGCTGCGCGGTGAACCCGGCCACCGGCAAGAGCGATTTCGTGATGATGAGCGAGCAGCAGGAACTCGGCATGGGCGCTCGCTACAACCAGGAAATCCTCAAGCAGTTCCCCCGCTACAACGATGAAAAGCTCCAGGCCTACGTGCAGCGGGTAGGCGAGCGGGTCGCCCGCAGCAGCCACCGCAGCAACCTGCAATATCATTTCACCGTCATCGATTCGCCGGACATCAACGCCTTCGCCCTGCCGGGCGGCTACATCTATATCCATCGCGGACTGATCGCCTACCTTGGCTCCGAGGCCGAACTGGCCGCGGTGCTCGGTCATGAGGTCGGCCATGTCACGGCGCGCCACAGCGTGCGCCAGCAGAGTCAGGCCAGCGCCTGGAACATCCTTGGCCAGGCGGTGGCGATCGGCACCGGGGTCGGCGCCGCCGGCGACCTGGCCAACGTGCTCGGCACGGCCTTCGTCCGCGGCTACGGGCGTGACATGGAACTGGAGGCCGATGGTCTCGGCGCCCAGTACCTGGCCCGCGCCGGCTACGATCCGACGGCGATGATCCAGGTGGTGCGGGTGCTGAAGAACCAGGAGGACTTCGCTCGCGAAGAGGCCGCGCGTAATGGCCAGGCGGTACAGGCCGGCGGCTACCACGGGTTGTTCGATACCCATCCGGACAACGACCGGCGCCTGCAGGAAGTGGTCGGCCCGGCCCGGCAGCTGGCCAACGGACAGCAGGAAGTGGGGCGCGAGGTCTTTCTTCGCCATCTGGAAGGCATGCCGTTCGGCGACTCGGCATCGGCCGGGGTGCGTCGCGGGCAGAACTTCTACCATGCCGAGCTGGACTTCACCCTGAGCTATCCGGCGGGCTGGAAGATCCTCAACCAGCCCAGCGCCCTGCTTGGCTATCCGGCGGACGAGCAGTCGTTCATCGGCATGAAGCTGGTGCCCCATGATTCCCGCCTGACGCCCGCGGAGTTCCTGCGCAAGAACGCCGGGCAACGGCTGGCCCAGGAAGAGTCGCTGAAGCAGGCCGGGCTGAACGGCTACACGGCGGTGGTGCCAGGCAACCCGGCGCGACGGGTTGCTGTGATCTACCAGGGCGACCGCGCCTACCTGTTCGTCGGCGTGGTCAAGGTCGGTTCCCTGGAGACCCAGGACGACCGCTTCCTCAGCGTGATCCGCAGCTTCCGTCCGCTGCGCGACAAGGAGCGGGCCCTGGCGCAGCCGCGACGCCTGCATCTGGTGCAGGTCAAGGCGGGGCAGACGCTGGAGCAATTGGCGGCTGGCGGCGAGGGGTCATTGAGTGACTCCGTGGCTCGTCTGCGTCTGCTGAATGACCTTTATCCGAGCGGTGAACCCCGTCCGGGCGATTGGCTTAAAGTCGTACGCTAGAGGTCTTGACAGCCGGGTCCTGACGATCTTGTGGGGCGTCGTCTTCTTGCGTATGCTCGGTCGCCCCGTCTGTCCAACAAGCAATAAAGCGGAAGTGCCCAAATGTCCGATCTTAAAACCGCTGCCCTCGAATATCACGCACAACCCCGTCCGGGAAAACTGAGTGTCGAGCTGACCAAACCCACCGCTACCGCCCGGGACCTGTCCCTGGCCTACAGCCCGGGTGTCGCCGAGCCGGTGCGTGAAATCGCCCGCGATGCCGAGCTGGCCTACCAGTACACCGGCAAGGGCAACCTGGTGGCAGTGATTTCCGACGGCACCGCGATTCTCGGCCTGGGTAACCTCGGCCCGCTGGCCTCCAAGCCGGTGATGGAAGGCAAGGGTGTGCTGTTCAAGCGCTTCGCCGGCATCGACGTGTTCGACATCGAGGTCGACGCCGAGAGCCCGCAGGCTTTCATCGATACCGTCAAGCGTATTTCCATCACCTTCGGCGGTATCAACCTCGAGGACATCAAGGCTCCCGAGTGTTTCGAGATCGAGCGCGCGCTGATCGAACAGTGCGACATCCCGGTGTTCCACGATGACCAGCACGGCACCGCCATCGTTACCGCGGCGGGCATGCTCAACGCGCTGGAACTGGCCGGGAAGAAGCTGGAAGAAGCGAAGATCGTCTGCCTCGGCGCCGGCGCTGCCGCCATCTCCTGCATGAAGCTGCTGGTGAGCATGGGCGCCAAGGTCGAGAACATCTACATGATCGACCGCAAGGGCGTGATCCACGCCGGTCGCGACGATCTGAACCAGTACAAGTCGGTGTTCGCCACCGAGACCGACAAGCGTACCCTGGCCGACGCCCTGGAGGGCGCCGACGTGTTCGTCGGCCTGTCCGGCGCCAACCTGCTGGAGCCGGAAGACCTCAAGCGCATGGCGCCGAACCCGATCGTGTTCGCCTGCTCGAACCCGGACCCGGAGATCAAGCCGGAACTGGCCCATGCCACCCGCAACGACGTGATCATGGCTACCGGACGTTCCGACTATCCGAACCAGGTCAACAACGTGCTCGGTTTCCCCTTCATCTTCCGCGGTGCCCTGGACGTACGTGCCACGCGCATCAACGAAGAGATGAAGATCGCCGCCGCCCTGGCCCTGCGCGACCTGGCCAAGCAGCCGGTCCCGGAGGACGTCTGCGCCGCCTATGGCGTGGACAAGCTGGAATTCGGCCGCGAGTACATCATTCCGAAGCCGATGGACAAGCGCCTGATCACCGTGGTCTCCGATGCCGTGGCCAAGGCTGCCATCGAGACCGGCGTG
The DNA here is from genome assembly GCF_005503585.1 of Pseudomonas sp. 2VD. NCBI lineage: Bacteria > Pseudomonadati > Pseudomonadota > Gammaproteobacteria > Pseudomonadales > Pseudomonadaceae > Pseudomonas > Pseudomonas sp. 2VD. The sequence continues at coordinate 839 of NZ_SCND01000236.1, read as the reverse complement.
GCTACCCTGCCGTATCCGAAGAACTATCCGCTGAAATCGGTGGACGAAGTCTTCAACGGCTGATCGATCCGCCGGATAAAAAGAAACCCCGCCTTGGCGGGGTTTCTTTTTGCCTGCGCCTCGCGTTCCGTCGTCGTCAACGAAGCGCAGGCGCCGGTTCAGAACAGGTCGATCGGCGCGCCTTCGTCATCCGGCAGCGGGCTGCCAGGGAAGCTGCCCGGCGGCAGTTCGTTGACCGAGGGCGGGGTGTCCTCGTTCTTGAACATCTCGAAATAGGCGCCGGGAGTGCCCGGCGCGGCCGAACGGCCGGTCACCGGGTCGATGCGCAGGCTGACGATGCCTGGCGGCTCGGCCATGGTGTGCATCGGCTTGTCCTTGAGGGCGAAGCCCATGTACCTGATCCAGATCGGCAGCGCGACGGTACCGCCGTACTCGCGGCGACCCAGGGTCTCCGGCTGGTCGAAGCCAACCCAGACGCTGGTCACGTAGTCGGAGTTGTAGCCGGAGAACCAGCCATCCTTGGAATCGTTGGTGGTGCCGGTCTTGCCGGCCAGGTCGGTGCGCTTCAGCGCCAGGGCGCGGCGCCCGGTACCGCGCTTGATCACGTCCTGCAGCATGCTGGTCATGATATAGGCGGTACGGGCATCGATGATCCGTTCGGCCGGGGTCGGCTCGAAGGTGGTCTGGGCCTTGGCGGCGACTTGCTGGGCTTCGATCGAACCTTCGCCTTCGGCGCTCTCCGGATGCTCGGGGTCGCCAGGATTCCCGGCGTCTTCCGCATCCGGCGCAGCGACCTGTTCTTCCACCGGTACGCGGGGCGGATTGGCCTGGTACAGCAC
>NZ_SCND01000235.1:0-9592 GCF_005503585.1 Pseudomonas sp. 2VD | reverse complement strand
CCCTGTTCAACGGCCCGCTGGGCGGCCTGATGCGGCGCTGGGGCGGTATCCCGATCCAGCGCCACCTGAAGCTGAGAGCAAGGACGGACAGGAACACCCACTGACTGAACATACGCGAAATCCTTATCTTGGTTGAGTCGGTCGGCCACCCCTGGTCGACCTTGTGACCTTGCTGGTCAGCAGGACACTGTCACCATCGGAGAGTCCGATCAAGTGCCGCGAACGGTCCGTGCGGAACATCTGTCATCGGCCGATGCGGCGCTATAGCTGCCGCCTGCCGTGGCGGAAGAAAAGACTTAGCCCAATCTCCGTGCCCCCTGCAATGCATCGAGAAAACAAAAAGCCGGTCGATGACCGGCTTTTTTTCATTCCGTTGGAGACTCAGCTTTCGTCGTGGTTATAGCCGCTGGTGGTGCAGCCCAGGCAACGGACGAAGGCTTCCTTGCCCGGATCGACCACCAGCGCCTGGCCGGCCTTGCCGACGCTGCCGCTGGCCGCGGTGAACGGCAGGCTGACCACGAAGGCCACCGCCCCGACGGCCGTGGCGGCGATCAGGAAGGGACGGGCGATGAGCAGATCGCCGATCATGGCGTACGCGGGGGGCGCTTCGACGGTGTACATCGGGTCGCCGCTGGCGTTTTCCTGCACGGCATCCGCCAGCGCGGGCATGGACGAGAGCCCGGTGGTCAGCGCCAGCACGAGCGCGGTGGTGCGAAACAGGTTCATGGAAGCGGTCCTTTCTGGTTTTTGGTTGGGCAGATATCGCCTAACTATAACAGCGCTGCGGGTAGTGCCAGCGTGACCGCCTTCAATCGCCGAGGAATGCGTAGTGCGGCTTTTTCGGGATGAACGGCCGGTAGAAGCCAATCAGGCTGCACAGGTCGGCGTCCTCGTTGCCGGTCGGCCAGAAGGGTTCGCCGATGACGACCCGCCGGTTCTCGTAGTCCAGCGCCGCCGGCACCACCGGCACGCCGGCGCCACGGGCGATGTGGTAGAAGCCCATGCGCCAGCGGTCGACCTTCTTGCGCGTGCCTTCCGGAGCGATGATCAGCATGAACTCACGGTGCTCGCGGAAGGCCTGGATCGCCTGGTCCACGGTATTCAGCTTCAGGTGGCGCTGGATCGGGATACCGCCCCAGCGCCGCATCAGGCCGCCCAGCGGGCCGTTGAACAGGGTGTGCTTGCCGAACCAGCGGGCGTTCAGGCGCAGGACGAACTTGGCGGCAAGGAAGGCCACGAAGTCCCAGTTCGAGGTGTGGTGGGCGCCGATCACCACGAACTTGTCGAGCGCGGGCAATTGGCCCTCGATCTTCCAGCCGGAGAGTTTCAGCATGGCATGGCCGAGCGACTCGACCAGGGTGTTGCGAGGCAGGTAATTGCCGGACATCGTGCACCTTTCTTATGGCAGGCCGCTCACCGTGGCGGCCCTTCTTGTGGCGGTAGAGTATGCGCGGCGCGGCGCTTCAGCGTTGGCAGCGCGGGCAGTACACGCTGGCGCGCTGGCCTAGGCGGATCTCGCGCAGGGTGCTGCCGCAGACCTTGCAGAACTCCCCGCCACGGCCATAGACGAACAATTCCTGCTGGAAGTAACCGGGCTGGCCGTCGCCGCCGACGAAATCGCGCAGGGTGGTGCCGCCGCGCTCGATGGCGATCGCCAGGATCCGCTTGATCTCCTCCGCCAGGCGCAGGTAGCGCGCCTTGGAGATGCTCCCGGCGGGCTTGCGCGGATCGATGCCGGCGGCGAACAGCGCTTCGCTGGCGTAGATGTTGCCGACCCCGACCACCACCGCGTTGTCCATGATGAACGGCTTGACCGCCATGCTCCGCCCGCGCGACAGCTCGAACAGACGCTGGCCGGCGAAAGCGTCGGTCAGCGGTTCCGGGCCGAGGTTGCGCAGCAGCTCGTGCTCCAGTGGCGCCAGGCTCCAGAGCATGGCGCCGAAGCGCCGCGGATCGGTGTAGCGCAGGGCCATGCCCGAGGCCAGCTCGATGTCGACGTGCTCGTGGCGACTGGCCGGGGTGCCGCTCTCCACCAGCCTCAGGCTGCCGGACATGCCCAGGTGGCTGATCAGCGTACCGGCCTCGGCGCCCAGCAGCAGGTACTTGGCGCGGCGCTCGACGCTGACGATGCGTTGTCCGGACAGGCGCACGTCCAGGTCTTCGGGGATCGGCCAGCGCAGGCGCCGCTCGCGCACGATCACGCGCTCGACGCGCTGGCCTTCGAGGTAGGGGGCGATGCCCCGGCGGGTGGTTTCGACTTCGGGTAGTTCGGGCATGACGGCAGCAATCCGGTTGACCGCGGCACCTTAGCAGGAAGCGCCGCGGCGCGGCCAGTCAGTAGCTGCCCTGGCCGACGCCCAGCTCGAGAATCGAGCCCTTGAGGTTCTCGAAGTCGTAGTCGGTGAGCCCGACGTAGTCCAGCACCAGCGCGCCGATGCTGTTCCACTCGTGGTCTTCCGGCTGGTTGCCGAGAATCCGGTGCGAGCCGCAGATGTGCTCGGCCATCTTCAGGATCGCCAGCAGGTTCTTCAGCTGGGTGTCGCGGGCCGACTCGTCGCCGAAGATCGACAGCGCGTTGTGGTGGTTGGCGATCGCCTCGCAGACGTGCTCCGGCAGGCGCCAGGAGCGCGCGGTGTAGTAGCCGACCACCGCATGGTTGGTGTTCAGCACGCGGTTCTCGGTGTCCACCACCCGGCGCTCGTCGCTGGCGGCGGCATAGGCCTCCTCCAGCACCGCCATATAGTGCGGGAAGCGCTTGAGCATCAGCGGAATGCCGCAGTTGTGGAACAGGCCGAGGGCGTAGGCTTCGTCCACCGACTCGTAGCCGACCCGCTTGGCCAGGCTCAGGCAGCTCATGGCCACGTCCTGGGCGGTGTCCCAGAAACGGTTGAGGGTGACGATGGTGTCGTCGCTCATCTCGCCCTTGATCGACTGGGCGTTGATCAGGTTGATCACCGAACGACTGCCCAGCAGGTTCACCGCGCGCTGGATCGAAGTGATGCGGTTGGCCAGGCCGAAGAACGGCGAGTTCACCAGTTTCAGGAGGGCGCCGGAAAGGCCCGGGTCCTGGCTGATCAGCCTGGCGATGTTCTTCAGGTCCGGATTGGGCATGACCTGCTCCATCTGCAGGTCGACCATGATCTGGGGTTGCGGCGGCACGCTGATGCCTTGCAGGGCCTGGCGGATCTGCTCGGCGGTGAGTTCTTGGACCATGAGGGCGGGGGCGAAAGTTGACGGTGTGCGCAGTTTACCCGGAGAACCCCGCCATGGGGCGGGCTTCTGCCGGAAAAGCGGCGCCAGGCAACGGGCATGGAACTTTTCCCGCAGCCGCCAGGGTCGGAATGTATACCCCCATCCGATATCGGGAGACACGCCATGACCCAATCCCTGCACGGCAAGGTCGTCGCCGCCCTGGTGACCGACGGTTTCGAACAGATCGAACTGATCGGTCCGAAAAAAGCCCTGGAAGACGCCGGCGCCACGGTAAGGATTCTTTCCGACAAGGCCGGCGAGGTGCGCGGCTGGAACCATCACCAGCCAGCCGACGCCTTCCGCGTCGACGGCACCTTCGAAGACGCCAGCCTGGACGACTACGACGCCCTGCTGCTGCCCGGCGGGGTGGTCAATTCCGACCAGATCCGCAGCCTGGCCAAGGCCCAGGAACTGGCGATCCGCGCCGAACAGGCGAGCAAGCCGGTGGCGGTGATCTGCCACGGCGCCTGGCTGCTGATCTCCGCCGGACTGGTGCAGGGTCGTACCCTGACCAGTTGGCCGTCGCTCAAGGACGACATCAACAACGCCGGCGGCCACTGGGTGGACCAGGAGGTAGCGGTGGACGGCAAGCTGGTGAGCAGCCGCAAACCCGAAGACATCCCGGCCTTCAACCGTCGATTCATCGAAATCCTCGCCGGCTGAACGGCCCGCGTTCGCGCAGCGGCGAATCCCGTCGCTGCGCTATAATCGCGCTCTTTTGCCGGAGCCTTTCCCATGACCCTGCCCAGCTTGCGTCTCAAAGCCAACGCCGAGCGCCGCCTGCGCGCCGGCCACCTGTGGGTCTACAGCAACGAGGTGGATGTCGCCGCGACGCCGCTGAATGCCTTCGCCGCCGGCGACCAGGCGGTGCTGGAAATGGCCAACGGCAAGCCGCTGGGCATCGTCGCGCTGAGCCCGAACAATCTCATCTGCGGCCGCCTCATTTCCCGTGATACCAAGCACGTTCTCGACAAATCACTGCTGGTTCATCGCATCAACATCGCCCTCAGCCTGCGCGAGCGGCTTTTCGACAAGCCGTTCTACCGGCTGGTCTACGGCGATTCCGACCTGCTGCCCGGCCTGGTGGTCGATCGCTTCGGCGACGTGCTGGTGGTGCAACTGGCGTCCGCGGCCATGGAACTGCGCAAGGACGAGGTGCTCGCTGCCCTGCTGCAGGTGCTCAAGCCCGCCGCCGTGCTCTGGAAGAACGACTCCAGCGCGCGCGACGCCGAGGGCCTGGAGCGCTACGTGGCCAACGCCTACGGCGAAGTGCCGGAGTGGGTTGCGCTGGAAGAGAACGGCGTGAAGTTCGAGGCGCCGGTGCTGGCCGGGCAGAAGACCGGCTGGTTCTACGACCACCGCATGAACCGCGCGCGCCTGGCGCCCTACGTGCAGGGCAAGCGGGTCCTCGACCTGTTCAGCTATATCGGTGGCTGGGGCATCCAGGCCGCCGCCTTCGGCGCCAGCGAAGTGATGTGCGTGGACGCGTCCGCCTTCGCCCTCGACGGCGTCGAGCGCAACGCGGCGCTGAACGGCGTGGCGGAGAAGGTCGCTTGCGTCGAGGGCGACGTGTTCGAGGCCCTGCGCGAGCTGAAGGCCGCCGACGAACGCTTCGACGTGGTGATCGCCGACCCGCCGGCCTTCATCAAGCGCAAGAAGGACCTGAAGAACGGCGAGGCCGCCTACCGCCGTCTCAACGAACAGGCCATGCGCCTGCTGAGCAAGGACGGCATCCTGGTCAGCGCCTCCTGCTCGATGCACCTGCCCGAGGACGACCTGCAGAACATCCTGATCGGCAGCGCCCGCCATCTCGACCGCAACATCCAGCTGCTCGAGCGCGGCGGCCAGGGCCCCGACCATCCGGTGCACCTGGCGATCGCGGAAACCCGCTACATCAAGAGCCTGACCTGCCGGCTGCTGCCCAACGGCTGAGCCCGTCCCGGCGGATGAGCGCCTGCGTTCATCCGCCCTACGGCCACCGCCGCTCATGGCGCGACGGGCGGCGCAAGACGCCAGCCGGGTCGCGACGCGCCGCTCCGCCGACCGCCAGCCTTCCCCATTCGCCCGCTCTGGGCTTAGAATCCGGGCATTCCTCGCCAATCATCCCCCGGCGGGCAGTGAGCCCAGGCCGTCGCCAATGGTGACCCCATTCAGACCCCGGCCAACTCCGTACACTCGGCTATTCCCCGTTTGCATCCGGTTCCTTCGACGCTCACGATACAGTCATAACCCGAACCTGATTAGCCGCAGGAAATCGTCATGCCCGATTACCGCTCGAAAACCTCCACCCACGGCCGCAACATGGCCGGCGCCCGCGCCCTCTGGCGCGCCACCGGGATGAAGGACGAAGACTTCAAGAAGCCAATCATCGCCATCGCCAACTCCTTCACCCAGTTCGTGCCCGGCCACGTGCACCTGAAGGACCTCGGCCAACTGGTCGCCCGCGAGATCGAGAAGGCCGGCGGCGTGGCCAAGGAATTCAACACCATCGCCGTCGACGACGGCATCGCCATGGGCCACGACGGCATGCTCTATTCGCTGCCGAGCCGGGAGATCATCGCCGACTCCGTGGAATACATGGTCAACGCCCACTGCGCCGACGCCATCGTCTGCATCTCCAACTGCGACAAGATCACCCCCGGCATGCTGATGGCCGCGCTGCGCCTGAACATCCCGGTAGTGTTCGTCTCCGGCGGGCCGATGGAAGCCGGCAAGACCAAGCTGGCCAGCCACGGCCTGGACCTGGTCGATGCCATGGTGGTGGCCGCCGACGACTCCTGCTCCGACGAGAAGGTCGCCGAGTACGAGCGCAGCGCCTGCCCGACCTGCGGCTCCTGCTCCGGCATGTTCACCGCCAACTCGATGAACTGCCTGACCGAGGCGCTCGGCCTGTCGCTGCCGGGCAACGGCTCGACCCTGGCCACCCACGCCGACCGCGAGCAACTGTTCCTGCGCGCCGGGCGCCTGGCCGTGGAACTCTGCCAGCGCTACTACGGCGAAGGCGACGACAGCGTGCTGCCGCGCAACATCGCCAACTTCAAGGCCTTCGAGAACGCCATGACCCTGGACATCGCCATGGGCGGCTCGACCAATACCATCCTGCACCTGCTGGCCGCCGCCCAGGAGGCCGAGGTGCCGTTCGACCTGCGCGACATCGACCGCCTGTCGCGCAAGGTGCCACAACTGTGCAAGGTGGCGCCGAACATCCAGAAGTACCACATGGAAGACGTGCATCGCGCCGGCGGCATCTTCTCCATCCTCGGCGAACTGGCCCGCGGTGGCCTGCTGCACACCGACGTCCCCACCGTGCACAGCCCGAGCATGGCCGACGCCATCGCCCAGTGGGACATCACCCAGACCCGCGACGAAGCCGTGCACACCTTCTTCAAGGCCGGTCCGGCGGGCATCCCGACCCAGACCGCGTTCAGCCAGAACACCCGCTGGCCGAGCCTGGACGACGACCGCGCCGAGGGCTGCATCCGCAGCGTCGAGCATGCCTATTCCAAGGAAGGCGGGCTGGCCGTGCTCTACGGCAACATCGCTCTCGACGGCTGCGTGGTGAAGACCGCCGGGGTCGACGAGTCGATCCACGTGTTCGAAGGCAGCGCGAAGATCTTCGAAAGCCAGGACGCCGCGGTGAAAGGCATCCTCGGCGACGAGGTGAAGGCCGGCGACATCGTGATCATCCGCTACGAAGGACCGAAGGGCGGGCCGGGCATGCAGGAAATGCTCTATCCGACCAGCTACCTGAAGTCCAAGGGCCTGGGCAAGCAGTGCGCCCTGCTCACCGACGGACGCTTCTCCGGCGGCACCTCGGGCCTGTCCATCGGTCACGCCTCCCCGGAAGCCGCCGCCGGCGGCGCCATCGGCCTGGTGCAGGACGGCGACAAGGTGCTGATCGACATTCCCAATCGCTCGATCAACCTGCTGGTCAGCGACGAAGAACTCGCCGCCCGCCGCGCCGAACAGGACAAGAAGGGCTGGAAGCCGGCCGCGCCGCGTGCCCGCCGCGTCAGCACCGCGCTCAAGGCCTACGCCCTGCTCGCCACCAGCGCCGACAAGGGCGCGGTACGCAACAAGGCGCTGCTGGACGGCTGAATCGTCCCGCGACGAAAAAAGCCCGGTCCCGCGCCGGGCTTTTTCATTCGCGCGTGCGCACGCCGAATGGCGGATAACCGCAAGCGGTCATTCGCCCTACCGCTCACCCACGCTCCAACCGTAGGGCGCATACGCCACCGGCGTTATCCGCCGACATGCGGCGCAGCCAGGCCTGGGCGAGACCGCGTTCGCCCAGTAAAATCGCGCTCTTTTTCCCCGGACCGCCACCATGAGTTCCCTGCAAAGCCCGTCGGACGCCAGCGCCCGCAACGACCTGGTCTATGGCCTGGACGACCGTCCCAGCGCTCCCATCGCCCTGCTCGCCGCCCTCCAGCACCTGCTGGCGATCATCGTGCCGATCGTTACCCCCGGCCTGCTGATCTGCCAGGCGCTGGGCGTATCGCCGCGCGACACCAATCTGATCGTGTCGATGTCGCTGGTGATCTCCGGCATCGCCACCTTCGTCCAGTGCAAGCGCTTCGGCCCGTTCGGCGCCGGACTGTTGATCGTCCAGGGCACCAGCTTCAACTTCGTCGGCCCGCTGATCGCCGGCGGGGCGCTGATGGTCAAGCAGGGCACGCCGGTGGAAAGCGTGATGGCGGCGATCTTCGGCGTGGTCATCGCCGGCTCCTTCGTCGAGATGGGCATCTCGCGCATACTGCCGTTCGTCAAGCGGCTGATCACCCCGCTGGTGACCGGCATCGTCGTGCTGATGATCGGCCTGACCCTGATCAAGGTCGGCCTGATCAGCATGGGCGGCGGCTTCTCGGCGATGTCCAACGGCACCTTCGCCAACGGCGAGAACCTGCTGCTGTCCGGCGTGGTGCTGGGCATCATCGTGGTGCTCAATCGCATCCCGGTGGTATGGATGCGCAGTTGCGCCATCGTCATCGCCCTGGCCGTCGGCTACGCGCTGGCCGGCTACCTCGGCCGCCTGGACTTCACCGGCATGCACCAGGCCGAGCTGTTCCAGGTACCGACCCCGCTGCACTTCGGCCTGGACTTCTCCTGGCCGCTGTTCATCCCGATGCTGGTGATCTACCTGGTCACCTCCCTGGAAGCCATCGGCGACGTCACCGCCACCAGCAAGGTGTCGAAGCAACCGGTGGAAGGCCCGCTGTGGATGCAGCGGATCAAGGGCGGCGTGCTGGTCAACGGCGCCAACTCGTTCCTCGCCGGTATCTTCAATACCTTCCCCAGCTCGGTGTTCGCCCAGAACAACGGGGTGATCCAGCTCACCGGAGTGGCCAGCCGCTACGTCGGCCTGTGGATCGCCGCCATGCTGGTCCTGCTCGGCCTGTTCCCGAGCGTCGCCGGCGTCATCCAGGCGGTGCCGGAACCGGTACTGGGCGGCGCGGCGATGGTGATGTTCGGCGCGGTGGCCGCTTCGGGCATCAACATCCTCGCCGGCATCCAGCTGGACCGCCGCGCCCTGCTGATCATCGCCGTGTCCCTGGCCCTCGGCCTGGGCGTTTCGCAGGTGCCGGAGTTCCTCGCGCACATGCCCGCGGCGCTGCGCAACGTGCTGGAATCCGGGGTCGCCACCGGCGGCATCTGCGCCCTGCTGCTGAACTGGTTCCTGCCGGAAAGCCCGGTCCAGAAGGCCGGACACTGATAGGCGCGGCGCCACCTCCGGGTGGCGTCGCGGTTTTCGCCGAAGGGTTTTCGTACCCGGCCAATGGTTGGGTATGATCGACGGCATGGCCATGCCCGTCGGCCACCCTCTTCCGTCCCGCAACCCGGACCCGCGCCCATGCCCCAGTCCCGCCGCCCGTTGCGCATCGGCCTGATCGCCGACACCCATGGCCTGCTCCGGCCCGAGGCGCTGGAACGGTTGCGCGGCTGCGACCAGTTGATCCATGCCGGCGACATCGGCAAGCCGGAAATCCTCGCCGAGCTGGAACGCCTGGCGCCGCTCTCGGTGGTGCGCGGCAACAACGACACCCAGGACTGGGCGGCGGACATCCCCGAGCGCCTGCTGCTGAAGATCGGCCGGCTGACCCTCTACGTACTGCACGACCTCAAGCGACTCGACCTCGACCCGGCCGCCGAAGGCATCGACGTGGTGGTCGCCGGACATTCGCACAAGCCGCTGAAGGAAGAGCGCGACGGCGTGCTCTACCTCAACCCGGGCAGCGCCGGACCGCGGCGCTTCAGCTTGCCGATCGGGATCGGCGTGCTGGAAGTGGCGGGGAAGAAGATCGAGGCGGAGCTGATCACCCTCTGACCCCGCCTGGAACCG
>NZ_SCND01000234.1:0-9687 GCF_005503585.1 Pseudomonas sp. 2VD | reverse complement strand
GCAGAAAAGCGCGGTACTGGCGCAGATCCGCCAGGTCATGCGCGCCGACGCCAAGGTCCTGCTGCGTCACGGCAGCGGCATCAAGGGACTGTTCAACTACCCGGTTGAGCCGGCCGAACTGGAGGGCTGGCAGGTTTGCGCGGAGCGGGTCAGCCAGCCGCTGTACGACACCCTGATCCTGGAGAAGGCCGGTCGATGAACGCCGCTGATGAGAGCCTGGGCAACGTCCTGCTGGTCGGTCTGGGCGCGGTGGCGATCCAGGTCGCGCTGGACCTGCGCCGCCACGGTGCCGGTCGCCTCGGCGCGCTGAACCATCCCGGCCGGCGCAGCCAGCGGATCGCCGAGGCCCTGGCGCGCGGCGCCTGCCTGCAATTGGAAGGGCAGGGGCAGCATCGCTGGCTGTCCGGCAACGCCGCGCTGGACGTCTTCCACCAGGACCCCGCTGAACTTCGCGACGATTGGCAGACCCTGGTGCTCTGCGTGCCGGCCGACAGTTACCTGGACGTGGTCCGCGGGTTGCCCTGGGAGCGACTCGGCGGGGTGCGCACGCTGCTGCTGGTGTCCGCCTTCATCGGCGCCAACCTGCTGGTGCGCAGCGCCCTGCCGGCGGGGTGCCAGGCGACCGTGCTGAGCCTGTCCAGCTATTACGCGGCGACCAAGGTGATCGACGAGACACAACCGCTGCGGGCCCTGACCAAGGCGGTCAAGCGCAGGGTCTACCTGGGTTCCAGCCGGCCGGACTGTCCGGTGCGGGAGACCTGGCGGCGAGTCCTGGCCGGCAGCGGGGTGGAGGTGGTACCCCTGGCGACGCCGGAAGCGGCGGAGGGCCGCAACGTCACCACCTACGTGCACAGTCCGTTCTTTCTCGGCGAGTTCGCCCTCGCCCGGATACTTTCCGAGCAGGGGCCGCCCGGTTTCATGTACAAGCTCTACCCGGAGGGACCTATCACCCCCGGGGCCATCGGCGCCATGCGGCGGCTGTGGTGCGAGCTGAGCGAACTGTTGCGGCGGATGGGCGCCGAGCCGCTGAACCTGCTGCGGTTCCTCAACGACGACAACTACCCGGTGCACGAGACGATGTTGCCGCGTGCGGCCATCGACGGCTTCGCCGAGGCCGGCGCCGAGCGCCAGGAATACCTGCTGTTCGTGCGCTACGCGGCGTTGCTGGTCGATCCGTTCTCTCCGGCCGACGAGCAGGGTCGCCACTTCGACTTTTCCGCCGTGCCGTTCCGCAGCGTCAGTCGCGACGAGGACGGACTCTGGCGGCTCCCGCGGGTGCCGCTGGAGGACTACCGCAAGCTGGCGCTGATCGTCGCGCTGGCCGCCCACTTCGACCTGGCCATGCCGCAGGCGCGCAGCCTGCTGGCGAGCTACGAGAACGCCGTGTCCCGATTCATCGATTGCCAAGGAGCGAGCCAGTGCCATCCAAGCCTGTATCCGATCGACAGCCGTCCGGCGGCGGACGCCATCTATCGCCAGTGGTGCTCGACCTGCTGAAGAGCGGGGTGCTGCTGGCGGTGCTGGCGTCCTTCACCTTCAGCGTGATGAACGCCCTGGTCAAGGAAGCCAGCGCCACCCTGCCGGCTGCCGAGATCGTGTTCTTCCGCAGCGCCATCGGTACCCTGCTGATCTACCTGCTGATGCGCCAGGCCGGTGTCGCGCTGTCGCGGCAGGGCGTGCCGATGCTGCTGCTGCGCGGGGTGATGGGGGCGCTGTACCTGGTCTGCTATTTCTACGCCATCGCCCACATCCCGCTGGCGGACGCGAGCATCCTGGCGCACATGTCGCCGTTCTTCGTCATCCTCTTCTCCGCGCTGTTCCTCGGCGAGCGGATTCCCCGGGCGGTCTATTGGCTGTTGCTGGTGGTGGTGCTCGGCGCGCTGATGATCGTCAAGCCGTTCAGCTATTCCAGCTACTCGGTATACGCCGTGGTCGGCCTGCTCAGCGCGGTGTTCGCCGCCGGTGCCTCGGTGGCGATCCGCCAACTGAGCGCGCGGCACCATACCTACGAGATCGTCTTCTACTTCCTGGCGGTGGCCACCCTGGTGGCCATCCCGCTGATGTGGAACGATTTCGTGGTGCCGGCGACGCTGCGCGAGTGGGGGCTGCTGCTGGCCATCGGGGTGGTGTCGCTGCTCGGCCAGGTGTTCCTAACCCGCGCCTTCAGTCACGAGAGCGCGACCATCGTTGCGGTGACCCGCTATATCGGCATCGTCTTCAACGCCGGCTGGGGCTGGCTGTTCTGGAGCGAGGTGCCGGACGCGCTGACCATCGCCGGCGGCGTGCTGATCGTGGTGGCGTGCATCGCGCTGTCGCGGACGAAAAAGGGCTGAGCCTCCGGCGCGACCAGCTCCCGCTGCTTCGCGCCGGACCGCGCCTAGAGTACGTAGCGCCAGATCGCCACGAAGTGGAGGAGGCTGCCGGCGATCACGAACAGGTGCCAGATGCCATGCCAGTGGCGGAAGCGGTGGTCATAGGCATAGAAGACGATCCCTACGGTATAGAGCACGCCGCCGGCCGCCAGCCAGGTGAAGCCGGCGCTGCCGAGGGCGGCGAGCAGCGGTTTCACCGCGATCAGCACGATCCAGCCCATCACCGCGTAGATCACCACCGACAGCACCCGCGCCTCGGAGCGTGGCTTGATCTCCTGGAGCATGCCGAGCACGGCCAGGCCCCAGACGATGCCGAACAGCGTCCAGCCCCAGGGACCGCGCAGCGTGACCAGGCAGAAAGGCGTGTAGCTGCCGGCGATCAGCAGGTAGATGGACAGGTGGTCGAGCTTGCGCATCACCACCTTCGCTCGCCCGCGCACGCTGTGGTAGGCGGTCGAGATGCTGTAGAGCAGCGTCAGGGTGACGCCGTAGACGCCGACCCCGACGATCTTCCACGGACTGCCGTTGAGGCTCGCCTGGACCGTCAGCCAGACGGCGCCGGTGCAGGCGGCGACCGCACCGATCAGGTGGGTCCAGGCATTGAGTCTTTCACCGTGATACATGACGCATGATCCTCCCGCGATGGACAACGCCATGGTAGGGCATGTCGGGGTGGTGTGGGTCCTGACCTTTTATTGGCGTTTTCCGTGACGGTTGCATGAAGGTTCTCCTCATCCCTCCCTGCTCGTTGGAACGGATAAAGGCTTGACGGTTTTAATTATGATCATAATATTAAGTGTGTAATATAAATAGCCGCTGTCAGCGGTCAGGCTTTTTTCCAGCGAGAACCCACATGAACGAACAGATTGGCAATGGCGTCACCCTGGTCACCGGCGCCTCTTCCGGAATCGGCGCGACCTACGCCGAGCACTTGGCCCGCCGTGGCCACGACCTGTTGCTGGTGGCGCGCGACCGGCAACGCCTGGAAGCCCTGGCGGATCGACTTCGCCAAGCCCACGGGGTCAGGGTGGAGATCCTGCGCGCCGACCTGTCCGAGCGCGACGATAGGTTGCGGGTCGAGCGACGGTTGCGCGACGACGCCTCGATCGCGTTGCTGGTGAACAACGCTGGCGTGGCGATGAACGGTCCGCTGGCCGATGCCGACATGGACCGGGCGGAGCGGATGATCGCCCTCAACGTAGTGGCCCTGACCCGCCTGGCTGCCGGTGCGGCGGAGGGGTTCCGCCGGCGTGGCGGCGGCGCCATCGTCAATCTCGGTTCGGTGGTGGCGCTGGCGCCGGAGTTGTTCAATGCCGTCTATAGCGCGACCAAGGCCTACGTGCTGAGCCTGAGCCAGTCGCTGCAGCACGAGCTGGCCGGCAGCGGCGTTTACGTCCAGGCGGTGCTGCCCGGCGTCACCCGCACCGAGATCTGGGAGCGCAGCGGCACCGGAATCGCCGGGATTCCCGCGGAGATGGTGATGGAGGTCGAAGACTTGGTGGAGGCGGCGCTGGTCGGTTTCGATCGGCGTGAAGCGGTGACCATCCCGTCGTTGCCGGATGCGGCCGATTGGCAGGCGCTGATGACGGCGCGGGCCAGGCTCGCGCCCAACCTGTCGCGGCAGCGGCCGGCCGAGCGCTACCTCGGCTGAGGCCCTAGCGCTCCATCTGCTCCAGCAGCTTCTTGCGCGTCGCTTCCAGTATCCGTTGCGACAGCGCCTCATCCTGCACGCTGCGCGACAGTTGCAGCGCGCCGACCAGCGAAGCGAGCAGCAGCACGGCGCGCTCGCCTGCGTCCTCGCCCTCCAGGGCCGCTTCGATCATCGCCAGGCGCTTGCGCACGATGCTGTCGGTGGTCGGGCTCGGCGTGCCGCGCTGGCCGAGTTCCGCCGACAGGGTCGGCAACGGGCAGCCGGCGCCGGGGTTATCGCGGTGACGCGGCGACAGGTACTGCTCTATCAGTAGCGCCAGCGGTCGTTCCGCCTCCGCCAGGGGCGCGGTGACTTCGTCGAGTTGCGCCGCGGCATGCCGCAATGCGGTTTCCACCAGGTCGTCCTTGGACTTGAAGTGCGCGTAGAAGCCGCCATGGGTCAGGCCCAGGGCCTTCATCAGCGGTTGCAGCCCGGTGGCGCCGACGCCGTCCTGGCGGAACAGCCGGGCAGCCTCCTCGACGATACGCCGGCGGGTCTTCTGCTTGTGGTCTTCGGGATAACGCATGGTTTCGATACCTTGGAATGCAGGTCGTCATCTTAACGCCTGGCGGCCTTCCCTGGCGAAGCCGCGTTCATCCGGCCATGTGCAGGACCAGGCAGGTGGTCGAGCCGACGGCGTAGAGACGGTCGTCGACATCGTACAACCGGCCCTCGGCGACCGCCGTCGAGCGGCCGAGGTGCACCACCCGGCCTTCGGCGCGCACCGGGCCGACCTTGTCGGTCAGCGCGCGCAGGTAGCTGATCCGCAGGTCGGTGGTGGTATAGCCCTGGCCGGCCTGGAGCCGGGTATGGATCGCGCAGCCCATGCAGGAATCCAGCAGCGACGCGGCGTAGCCGCCGTGCACGCTACCCAGCGGATTGTAGTGGCGGCGGTCCGGGGTGCCCTGGAACAGGAAGCGCCCTTCGGACCACTCGATGGGAACGAAGTCGACCAGTTCGCCGTAGGGCGGACAGGGCAGTTGGCCGCTGCCGATGCGGTTGAAGAACTCCTGCGGGGAGAGCGCGGCGACTTGCGCCAGCTCCAGGGTTCCGCTGGCGCCGAGGCGGGCGCGGGCGGCCCGCTCGGTGGCGATCCAGGCGTTCAGGCGGTCTTCGCGGCCGGGCTGTTCCATGGTGGTGCTCCTGTCGTGGTGGGAAAGGGTTGCAGGAAAATTACGGTCATCATATAAGCTTTGCATGACGAGCGAAATACAATCGCTTTCGGTCCCTCTACGCGGCGTTTCCTCTATTTGCGCCGGCGTCGCCTACGCTGAGGGGGCCGTGGCGGGACAACCGAGGAGCAGGATGATGGAAAGCTATGACGTGATCGTGATCGGCGCCGGTCCGGGGGGCTACAACGCTGCCATTCGCGCCGGCCAGCTGGGCCTGAAGGTGGCCTGCGTGGAGGGTCGCGAAACCCTCGGCGGGACTTGCCTGAACGTCGGCTGCATGCCGTCCAAGGCCCTGTTGCACGCCTCGGAGCTATACGCCGCGGCGAGCGGCGGCGAGTTCGCCCGGCTCGGCATCCGGGTCAGCCCGGAACTGGACCTGGCGCAGATGATGAAGCAGAAGGACGAGAGCGTCGCCGCCCTGACCCGTGGCGTCGAGTTCCTCTTCCGCAAGCACAAGGTGCAGTGGATCAAGGGCTGGGCGCGCTTGCAAGGCGAGGGCCGGGTCAGCGTGGCCCTTGCCGACGGCGGCCACGCGCAACTGGAGGCGCGCGACATCGTCATCGCCACCGGTTCGGAACCGGCGCCGCTGCCCGGCGTGCCGGTGGACAACCAGCGCATCCTCGACTCCACCGGCGCCCTGGAGTTGGCCGAAGTGCCTCGCCACCTGGTGGTGATCGGCGCCGGCGTGATCGGCCTGGAGCTTGGTTCGGTCTGGCGCCGGCTGGGCGCACAGGTCACGGTGCTGGAGTACCTCGAGCGGATCTGCCCGGGGCTGGATGGGGAAACCGCAAGGACCCTGCAGCGCGCCCTGACCCGCCAGGGCATGCAGTTTCGCCTCGGCACCCGCGTGGTCGCCGCGCGCAGTGGCGAGCAGGGCGTCGAACTCGACCTGCAACCGGCCGCCGGCGGCGCTACGGAATCGCTGCAGGCGGACTACGTGCTGGTGGCCATCGGCCGGCGCCCCTATACCGAAGGACTGGGGCTGGAGACGGTCGGCCTGGCCAGCGATCGTCGCGGCATGCTGGAGAACCAGGGACAGCGCAGCGCGGCGCCGGGCGTCTGGGTGATCGGCGACGTGACCTCGGGACCGATGCTGGCGCACAAGGCCGAGGAAGAGGCGATCGTCTGCATCGAGCGGATCGCCGGGCATGCGGCGGAGATGAACGCCGAGGTGATTCCGTCGGTCATCTACACCCAGCCGGAAGTGGCCAGCGTCGGCTTCGGCGAGGAGCAGTTGCAGGCGGCGAGGCGCGAGTACAAGGTCGGACGCTTCCCGTTCAGCGCCAACAGCCGGGCGAAGATCAACCACGAGAGCGAAGGCTTCATCAAGATCCTCTCCGATGCCCGCAGCGACCAGGTGCTCGGCGTGCACATGGTCGGGCCGGGTGTCAGCGAGATGATCGGCGAAGCCTGCGTGGCCATGGAGTTCAGCGCCTCGGCGGAGGACCTCGCGCTGACCTGCCATCCGCATCCGACCCGCTCCGAGGCGCTGCGCCAGGCGGCGATGGACGTGCATGGCCGGGCCATGCAGAACTGAGGGCTCAGCCGCGCATGCCGAAGCCGCGTGCCATCAGCGTAGCCAGCAACGGAATGACCAGCAGCAGGAGCAGTTGCAGGCGCACCGCCAGGACCACCCGCCGGCCCCGGGCCGGCGTCACCGCCGGCACTTCGCCGGCCTTGAGGGCGCCGCGCCAGCCAAGGAAGGTAACGGTCGGCAACAGCGAGACCAGGGCAGCGAGGACGAATAGCCCGACCTTGGCGTGGAACAGGCCATTGTGCAGGTAGTAGTCGACGCCCTTGCCGTACCACAGCACCCGCGCCAGCCCGCTGGCCAGTACCGCCAGGGCGCAGAGGCCGTAGCCGCGGTCGATCGCCGCCAGGCTGCGGGCGCGCTCCAGGTCCAGCGGCAGGCGCAGCAGGCGGTGCTGCAACACCAGCAGGGCGAACAGCAGGAAGATCGACAGGTAGTGCAGGTAGGCGACGATTGCCTGGGCCATGGCGGCGCTCCTCGGGGTGGGATGGGCACAGTCAAGCAGACCCCGGGCCAATGTGCCTGACGGCGCTTCCGGTATTCCCCGAGAATGCGTCTAGAATCGAGCTGGCCATTTTCCGGAGCCCGCCATGACCCCGCTGACGCCCGAGCAGACCCATGCCTACCTGCACCATATCGGCATCGACGATCCCGGTCCGCCGAGCCTGGCGAATCTCGACCGACTGATCGACGCGCATCTGCGCCGGGTCGCCTTCGAGAACCTCGACGTGCTGCTCGACCGCCCCATCGAGATCGACGCCGACAAGGTTTTCGCCAAGGTCGTCGAGGGCAGCCGCGGCGGTTATTGCTTCGAACTCAACTCGCTGTTCGCCCGCCTGCTGCTGGCCCTCGGCTACGAGCTGGAACTGCTGGTGGCACGGGTACGCTGGGGACTCCCGGAGGACGCGCCGCTGACCCAGCAATCGCATCTGATGCTGCGTCTGTACCTGGCGGAGGGCGAGTTCCTGGTGGATGTCGGCTTCGGCTCGGCCAATCCGCCGCGAGCACTGCCTTTGCCGGGCGACGAGGCGGACGCCGGACAGGTGCATTGCGTGCGCCTGGTCGACCCGCATGCCGGTCTCTACGAAAGCGCCGTGCGCGGTCGCAGCGGCTGGCTGCCGCTGTACCGCTTCGACCTGCGCCCGCAGTTGTGGATCGATTACATCCCGCGCAACTGGTACACCTCTACCCACCCCCACAGCGTGTTCCGCCAGGGCCTGAAGGCCGCCATAACCGAGGGCGACCTGCGCCTGACCCTGGCCGACGGGCTGTTCGGCCAGCGCGCCGGCAACGGCGAGACGCTGCAGCGCCAACTGCGCGACGTCGACGAACTGCTGGACATCCTGCAGACCCGTTTTCGCCTGCGCCTCGACCCGGCCTCCGAAGTGCCGGCGCTGGCGCGACGGCTGGCGGGACTGATCTCCGCCTGAGTGCTTTTGGCCGGTGTCTTTTCGCCGGACTCCTGCGGGAATTTTCCGATGTTCCATAGAAGCCTGAACGAAACGGCTTTTTCGGTTGACCTCGTCTGGCAAGAGGTCTATAAAACCCCCGCCCGCAGAGCCGGGCACTTTCTTTCCCCCTACGAAGAGAGCCATGGACAGTATTCCCAGTAGTCGTCGCCCGGCCCAGCAGATGCCGGCTGGTGCGATGACCCAAACCAACGCACGACGGAACCCGCAACGGGTCGGTCGGTTGAGCGGCATCCTGGGCTGACCCACTGCTTCTCACCCGTGTCCGGCACGCCGGGTACAGGTGAGTCATGAACTTCGAGAATTCGGTATCCCCCGGCGTATCCGCCTTCGTGGCGAAGATGCGCGTGCGCGCCGCGCAGTCCCCCGGCGCGATCCTTCCCGGCCACGGCCATCCTGCGAGCCTCGCCTGGCGTGTCAGCCCGGCCGGCGGTCGCCTGGAGTATCGCCGCCTGGAGACGCAGGTCGAAGAGAACCCTGAGAGCGGTCGCCGCCCGATGCGCGGCTGACGCTTTCTCCTGCCTAACCCTTCGCACAAGGAGCCTGCCATGGACGAACCACCAAGTCGGCCTGCTGCGTGCCGCCTGAGCGGCCGCGCGCAGTGGGCCTTACCCGGACAAGCCGAACATTCTTCCCACCGATCGCGAACATCGCGACCCGGCACGCCTTTGCCTGTCACCTGACCGGCAACCGACTCGTGTCGCCGTCGCGCAGCTCGCGACAGGAGACCGAGTCATGAGCGTAGCGACCCAACGCAATACCCAGCTCGACACCGAGCGCCGCAACGACCGACTGTCCATGCGCGCCGCCCGCGAAGCGCAGAACAGCCTGGAAACCACCCTCACCAACGTCCGCGGTCGCCAGGACGGCCTCGACCAGGCCGAGGCCGCCGCCCGGCTGCACGCCGACGGCCCCAACGAAGTGGCCCACGACCGTCCGCCACACGTCCTGGTGCAACTGCTGCAGGCGTTCAACAACCCCTTCATCTACGTGCTGATGACGCTCTCCGCGATCAGCTTCTTCACCGACTTCTGGCTGCCGCTGCAGGACGGTGAGGAAACCGATCTCACCGGCGTCATCATCGTCCTCTGCATGGTCCTGGTCAGCGGCCTGATGCGCTTCTGGCAGGAGTACCGCTCGGGCAAGGCCGCCGAGGCGCTCAAGGCCATGGTGCGGAACACCGCCACCGTGCTGCGCCGCGACGAGCGCGGGATGCGCGGCGAGCTGCGGGAAATCCCCATGGGCGAACTGGTGGTCGGCGACATCGTGCGCCTGTCCGCCGGCGACATGATCCCCGCCGACATCCGCCTGATCGAATCGCGCGACCTGTTCATCAGCCAGGCCGTACTCACCGGCGAGGCGCTGCCGGTGGAGAAATACGACACCCTCGGCGCGGTCCGCGAGAAGTCCGCCAAGCGGATCGCCGCCGACCAGCAGGACCTGCTCGAACTGC
>NZ_SCND01000233.1:0-9687 GCF_005503585.1 Pseudomonas sp. 2VD | reverse complement strand
CCTCGGTCCAGTCGCCCTTGGTGAAGCCGTTGATCAGCAACACGATCGGCACCATCACCAGCATGAAGCGGATCAGCAGCCAACTGACGCTGTTCACCCCACGGTCGAAGGCGGTCTGCGCCCGCGAACCGACGATGGAACGGGCCAGCGAACCGAAATAGGTGCGCGCACCGGTGGCGACCACCACCGCGGTGGCCGTGCCGCTGACCACGTTGGTGCCCATGAAGCAGATGTTCGGCAGTTCGAGCAGGTCCTGCTGGTCGGCGGCGATCCGCTTGGCGGACTTCTCGCGGACCGCGCGGTGGTCGCCTTCGTCGAACAGAACCCGCGCATCACGCCGTCGGATGCCTGGCGCAAGGTCGACGAACTGCCCTTCGATTTCGTCCGTCGGCGTCTCTCGGTGATCCTCGAGGGCAAGGACGGCGAACACCTGCTGGTGTGCAAGGGCGCGGTCGAGGAAATGCTCGAGATCGCCACCCGCGTGCACCAGGACGGCGTCGACCTGCCGCTCGACGAGGAACGCCGCCGGGCCCTGCTGGCGCTGGCCGAGCAATACAACCGCGACGGCTTCCGCGTGCTCCTGCTCGGCACCCGCAGCCTCTCGCGCACGGAGTCCCAGGCCCAGTACGGCGCCAGCGACGAGCGCGATCTGGTGATCGCCGGCCTGCTGACCTTCCTCGATCCGCCGAAGGAAACCGCCGGCCCGGCCATCGCCGCGTTGCGCGAGAACGGCGTGGCGGTGAAGGTGCTCACCGGTGACAACCCGGTGGTCAGCGCGAAGATCTGCCGCGAGGTCGGCCTGGACGTCGGCGAGCCGCTGCTCGGTCGCGACATCGACCTGATGGACGATGCCACCCTGCAACGCCTGGCCGAGGAGCGCACGGTGTTCGCCAAGCTGACGCCGCTGCAGAAGTCGCGGGTGCTCAAGGCCCTGCAGGGCAACGGACACACCGTCGGCTTCCTCGGCGACGGCATCAACGACGCCCCCGCGCTGCGAGATGCCGATGTCGGCATCTCGGTGGACAGCGGCACCGACATCGCCAAGGAATCGGCCGACATCATCCTCCTGGAAAAAAGCCTGATGGTCCTGGAGGAGGGCGTTATCAAGGGCCGCGAGACCTTCGGCAACATCATGAAGTACCTGAACATGACTGCCAGCTCCAACTTCGGCAACGTGTTCTCGGTACTGGTGGCCAGCGCCTTCATCCCCTTCCTGCCGATGCTGGCGATCCACCTGCTGCTGCAGAACCTGATGTACGACATCTCCCAGCTGTCGCTGCCGTGGGACAAGATGGACAAGGAGTTCCTCGCCAAGCCGCGCAAGTGGGACTCGAAGAACATCGGCCGCTTCATGGTCTGGATCGGCCCGACCTCGTCGATCTTCGACATCACCACCTACGCGCTGATGTGGTTCGTGTTCGCCGCCAACAGCCCGGAAATGCAGTCGCTGTTCCAGTCCGGCTGGTTCATCGAGGGCCTGCTCTCGCAGACCCTGGTGGTGCACATGCTGCGTACCCAGAAGATTCCCTTCATCCAGAGCACCGCGGCGCTGCCGGTGATGCTGATGACCGGGCTGGTGATGGCGCTGGGCATCTACGTGCCGTTCTCGCCGCTGGGGGCGATGGTCGGCCTGCAGCCGCTGCCGTGGGAGTACTTCCCCTGGCTGGTGGGCACGCTGCTCTGCTACTGCGTCACCGCGCAGACCATGAAGACCCTCTACATCCGCCGCTTCGGCCAGTGGTTCTGAGCGATCGGCCGGGCTTCGTCCCGGCCTTTCCCGGCGCGTCGGCAAGCCTCGCCGCGCCGCGCAACGCACACCGGCCCCACGCATGGAGAGACGCATCATGACCCTGCACGACCGGCGCCCGCGGGCGCCCCTTTTCCAACCGCTGCCGGCCGCGCTGCGACGCGCCCTGTCCTGGCGCCTGGGCTTCGTCGCCGCCGCGCTCGCCTGCGTCCTGCTGCTGGCGCTGCTGTCCGAGGCTCGCGCCGCGGGCGGCGCCTACCGGGTCGACGACGGCGAGATCGACCCCGTCGGCGAATGCAACCTGGACGCCTGGCACCAGCGCGAACGCCACCACGGCAACCGCTACCAGTCGGTGCTGTCGCCCGCCTGCACCTTCTCCGCCCTACCATCGGTGCAGCTCGGCGCGGCGCTGGTGCGCGAGGGCGACGCGGGCGATCGGCACAGCCGCCTCAGCCCCGAGCTGAAGACACCGCTGCTGGCCCGCGACGACCTCGGCCTGGCGTTGGCCCTGGCGCTCTCGGCGGATCTCTACCTGGACCGCCGGCACGCCTTCGAAGGCGCCGGCTTCAACCTGCCGCTGAGCTACCAGCCGTTCGAGGCCCTGCGCCTGAACGCCGGGGTCGGCCTGGGGCATGCCTACGCCGAGGGCGAGCGCCGGCATCGCTGGAACTGGGGCATGGGCATGGAATACCGCGTCGGCCAGCCGTTGACCCTGATCGCCGAACGCTTCGGCGAGTCGGCCGGCGACAGCGGCTGGCAGGCCGGACCGCGGCTGCACCTGGGCGAACGGCTGGACCTCGACCTGCTGGTCGGCGGCCACCTGCGCGGCGAGCGCGAGCGATGGCTGGTCTCGGGAGCGACCTTGCGTTTCTGAGCCCAAGGGCGTGCCGCGCTGCGGCACGCTCCTCCACCGAGGAAACAGCCATGAACGTCGTACGCAAATGCCTGGGCGCGTCTCGCCGCGCGCTCTGTGGCCTGGCAGCACGGCTGCTGGCGAAGGCCGCGCACCTGCTGATGGTGATCAGCGTGCGCGCATACGCCAGCGGCCGCCTGAGCCAGGTCGAAGTGAAATACCTGCTGGACTGCTCGAGCGCGCTCAACCGTGCCTCGCTCAGGCTGGCCATGGGTCAATGAGCCCGTTCCCTTCACGATCCATTCCGAACCGGGAGTTCCGCCATGCTGGGAACCATCCTCCTGATCAACCTGGCCGGTGCCGTGGCCCTTCTGTTGTGGGGCACGCACATGGTCTCCAGCGGCGTGCTGCGCGGTTTCGGCACTGCGCTGCGCAACTGGCTCGGCCGCCACCTGGGCAACCGCTGGCTGGCCCTGCTCGCCGGGCTCGGCATCACCGGCCTGCTGCAGAGCAGCACCGCCACCAGTCTGATGGCAGCGTCCTTCACCGCCAGTGGCACCCTGGGCCTGGCGCCGGCGCTGGCAGTGATGCTCGGCGCCAACGTCGGCACCACTCTGGTGGTGCAACTGCTCAGCTTCGACACCTCGTTGCTGGCGCCGCTGGCCCTGCTGTCCGGCCTGCTGCTGTTCCGCCTGGGCGACGGTCCGCGCCTGGAGAGCCTTGGCCAGTGCCTGATCGGACTCGGCCTGATGCTTCTGGCGCTGGCGTTGCTCGGCCATTCCCTGCAGCAGATCGAGGCCTCGCCAGCCTTTGTCGCGGTGATCCACGGCCTCGAAGGCGATCCGCTGATCGCCCTGCTGCTCGCCGCGCTGCTGACCTGGGCCTGCCATTCCAGTGTCGCGGTGGTACTGCTGGTGGCGTCCCTGGCCCAGGCCGGACTGGTCTCGCTGCCCATCGCCCTGGCCCTGGTGCTCGGTGCCAACCTCGGCGGCGCCTTGCCGGCGCTGGGGGTGGCCGGTAGCCGGGTGGCGCGGCGCCTGCCGTTGGGCAACCTGCTGGTGCGCCTGCTCGGTTGCCTGCTGGTGCTGCCCTGGCTGACGGCGCTGGCGCAGCCGGCCAACGCACTCGGTGGTGCGGCGGCGGTCTGGTTCCACAGTGCTTTCAACCTGGCCCTGGCACTGCTGGCGATCGGCTTCACCGGACCGCTTGCGGCGTTGCTCGCGCGCCTGTTGCCGGAAGAGGCACAGTCCGACGAGCCGGGCATGCCGCGCTACCTCGACGAAGCCGGGCTGGAGGTGGCCAACATCGGCCTGGCCAACGCTACTCGCGAAGTCCTGCGGCTGGCCGACATGGCCAGTCTGATGCTGCGCGCCACCAGCGGCCTGTTGCAGCGACCGGAGGCGAAGGTGGCGGCAGAAATCCGTCGCCAGGACCAGGCCCTCGACCAGTTGAGTGCGGCGATCCGCGCCTACCTGGCAGACCTCGGCCAGGACGGCCTCGGCGACAGCGACGCCGATCGTGCCCAGGAAATCCTCCTGTTCGCCATCAACATCGAGCACATCGGCGATCTCGTCGCCAACAGCCTGCTGCCCCTGGCGATGCGTTGGGCCGGGCGCAGTCGCGCCGGCAGCGAGTTCGAGCTGGGCCGCATGCTGCCGTTGCAGGCGGCGATCGAGGAGAGCCTGCACCTGGCGATCAGCGCGTTCCTTCGCGAAGACCTGGACGCCGCGCTGCGCCTGGTGGCGCGCAAGAAGTTGTTGCAGCGACTGGAGGCCGATGCCAGTCGCGAGCGCTTCCGTCGCCTGCGCGACGATCGCGGTGCCTGGGTGGAGTCCGGCGACGTGTTCCAGCGCATTCTCCGCGACTACCGACGCATCCACCATCATGTCACCGCCCTGGCCTATCCGCTGCTCGAACGCAGCGGCATCGATCCGATGGCGAAGCGGCCGGACGAGCCAGGGCAAGGGGAGGGATCGGCATGCGCCTCCTGATCTGCGCCGGACGCCATTTCAAGGACGCCGAACGCCTGCGCCTGGCGCTCGACCAGTGCCACGGCCTGCAACCGGTGGCGCTGCTCGGCCACCTGCTGCATGCCGGCAGCAGCCTGCCGGACGAGGCCGAGCGCTGGTGCCGCGAGCGTGGCGCGGATTCGCGCGCCTACGATTATCCGGAGCGCAGTGGCAGCGACAACGCCCTGCGCGAGTATGGCGAGGCCGTCCTCGGCGATGCCGCGCCGGACCTGGTGCTGGTGTTTCCCGGCGGGCGCCTGGCCAGCGAACTGATACAGGTCGCGCACGCTGCCGACGTCCCGCTGATGCTCGCCTATCGCCCGCTGTCGGCGCCCTGAGCGGCGAACCAGCCATCGCGGCGGGTCAGGCGCCAGCCGTAGGCGGCCAGGACCAGCCCGCGCAGCAGCATGAAGGCGAGGAACGCCAGCCATAGCCCGTGGTTGCCCAGCCCCTGCAACAGCCAGCCGAGGGGCAGGCTGGCGGCCACCGCGACGAGCATCGCGTTACGCATCTCGCGGGCGCGGGTGGCGCCGATGAACAGGCCGTCGAGCAGATAGCTCCACATCCCCAGCAGCGGCAGGCAGGCCAGGTACGGCAGATAGGCGTAGGCGACTTCGCGGACGCCGGCGATGTCGCTCTGCAGGTCGATGAACAGGTGGCCGAACAGGGCGAACAGCGCGGCGAACGCCAGGCTTGCCAGCAGCGACCAACCACCGGCCACCACCAGCGCGCGGCGCAGGGCAGTTCGGTCGCGGGCGCCGATGGCGTGGCCGCAGAGCGCCTCCACCGCGTGGGCGAGACCGTCGAGGGCGTAGGACGTCAGGAGCAGGCCGTTGAGCAGCAGGGCGTTGGCGGCTACCGTGGCGTCGCCGAGGCGGGTGCCCTGTACGGTGAGCAGGAAGAACACCAGTTGCAGGGCCAGGCTGCGGATGAAGATATCCCGGTTGACCATCAGCAGCGGCAGCCAGGACAGCCAGTGGCGCAGGCGTTGCCACTGCGCCCGCCCGGGGCGCCGGGCCAGGTCGCGGCGGGTCAGGGCCAGGCCGAGCAGGGCGCCGCTCCATTCCGCCAGCACCGAGGCGCGGGCCGCGCCTTGCACGCCCCAGTCGAGGCCGTGGACGAACCAGAGCACCAGGGCGATGTTGCTCAGGTTGGTGGTCAACAGGATCGCCAATGGCGCCCGTGCGTTCTGCGTGCCGAGGAACCAGCCGACCAGTGCGTAGCTGGCCAGGGCCGCCGGCAGGCCGAGCAGGCGGGTATGGAAGAAGGCGCGGGCCTCGCCGGTCAGTTCCGCCGACGGTTGCATCAGTTGCAGGGCCCAGCCGCTCAGGGGCAGGGCCAGCGCGCCGAGCAGCAGGGCCAGGAGCAGCGCCATGCCCAGGCCCTGGGCGAGGATCAGGCGCAGCGCGCCGCCATCGTCGCGGCCGGCGGCCTGGGCGGCGAAGCCGGTGGTGCCCATGCGCAGGAAGCCGAGCACGCCGACCATCAGGGTGTACAGGCTGCCGCCCACGGCTACCGCGCCGAGCTGGTAGGCGTGCGGCAGGTGGCCGACCACCGTGCTGTCCACCAGGTGCACCAGGGGAACGGAAACGTTCGACAGAATCATCGGCCCGGCCAGCGCCCAGACCCTGTGGTGGGTCGGGGCGTGGCGCCAGGCATCGCGCAACAGGCTCATGGGGTCCTCCGGATCGGCCGGGCAGTATAGCGACGGCGGCGAGGCCTGCGGAAAACCCGTTTTTCATATCCGGTAACAGACCTCTGCCTGCCGTGTATTCCTTGTCCGACGCGGCTTCCAGGCCTGCCGCGGGGAACCCTGCGAAAACCTGTCAGGAAGCTTGCGCAGCGCTAACCGCGGGGCTTTGCGCACCTTCCTAGAATGCCGGCGTCGGTTGTTTCCAGAGGAAGCCATGCATGCTCCTGGGGCGTTTCGTCTCGGTCGGCGCCGGTGCCACCGCCGTTCATTACCTGGTGCTGACCCTCCTGGTCGAGGGCTTCGCCGTTGGCGCCGCCGTGGCCGCCGCGACGGGAGCAAGCTGCGGGGCTCTGGCTGCCTACCTGGGGCATCGCCGGAAGACTTTCCGCCACCGTGGCCCGGTGTTCCGTTCGCTGCCGCGCTTCTTCGCCGTCAGCCTGCTTTGCGTACTCGGCAACGCCGTCCTGGTGTTGCTGCTCGGCGACCTCGCCGGACTCGACTATCGCCTGGCCCAGCTCGCCGCGACCGGCGCACTGCTGTTGGCGACCTATCACCTTCATCGACTCTGGACCTTCTCATGATGATCGAACCTTCCCTGGCGTCGAAGCTCGAGGCCCCCTGCCTGCTCAGCGTGGTAGTGCCGGTGTTCAACGAGGAGGCGGTGCTGCCGGCCTTCCACCAGCGCCTCGGCGCCGTGCTCGGCGACCTTGGCGACGATTGCGAGGTGCTCTATGTCGACGACGGCAGCACCGACCGCAGCGCGACGATCCTCGCCCAGCTACAGGCCGCCGACCGCCGGGTGGGCGTGGCCCGCTTCACCCGCAACTTCGGCAAGGAACAGGCGATGAGCGCCGGGCTCAAGCTGTCGCGCGGCGCCGCGGTGATCGTCATCGATGCCGACCTGCAGGATCCCCCGGAACTGATCCCGCAGATGCTCGACGCCTGGATCGGCGGCGCCGAAATGGTCAACATGCGCCGCCGTAGCCGGGCCGGTGAAAGCTGGCTGAAGCGCGCCTCGGCGAGCGCCTTCTACCGGCTGATCAACCGCCTCAGCGAGGTGCCGATCCCGCGCGACGTCGGCGACTTCCGCCTGCTCGACCGGCGGGTGGTCGATGCCCTTTGCGAGCTGCCGGAAGGCAATCGCTTCATGAAGGGACTGTTCGCCTGGGTCGGTTTCCGCCAGGTCGATATCGCCTATAGCCGCGCCGCTCGCGTCGCCGGCCACAGCAAGTGGCGCTACTGGCGGCTGTGGAACTTCGCCCTGGAGGGCATCACCGGGTTTTCCACCGCGCCGCTGAAGGTCGCCGGCTACCTCGGCCTGCTCAGCCTATTGGCGGCCCTGGCGACCCTGCTCGCCGGGATCTTCGGCCAGCAGGAGATCCACGAACACTGGCCGGTGATCGCCGCGCTGTTCCTGATCGGCGGCCTGCAACTGCTGGCCATCGGCGTGTGCAGCGAATACCTCGGGCGGATGACCATGGAAGCGCGGCGCCGCCCGCTCTACCTGATCGACCGCTACCTGCCGGCGCAGGTCGGCGGGGCCAATCCGTGAGGGCGCTGCGCGGCTGGCCGCTGGCCTGGTTCCTGCTCGCCCTGGCCTTCGCCATCCGCCTGCTGAGCCTGGGCAGCTATCCGCTGATGGACACCACCGAGGCCCGCTATGGCGAGGTGGCGCGGAAGATGGCCGAACTGGGCGATTGGATCACGCCCTGGTACGACGTCGGCGTGCCGTTCTGGGGCAAGCCGCCGCTGGCCTTCTGGCTCAGCGCCGGCGGCCAGCTTCTGCTCGGCGCCAACGAGTTCGCCAGCCGCCTGCCGCACTGGTTGCTGGGCGTGCTGGTGCTGTGGCTGGTATGGGACTGGCAGGCTCGCGAAGATCGTCGGCAGGCGCGGATCGCCTGCGTCCTGCTGGGCAGTTCGGCGCTGTTCTTCGTCGCCTCCGGGGCGGTGATGACCGACATGGCCCTGGCCCTGGCCCTGGTCCTGACCATGCGCGGCTTCTGGCTGGGCCTGCATGGCGCGGAGGGAGTCCGGCGTCGCGAGGGCTGGCTGATGTTCCTCGGCCTCGGCCTCGGGCTGCTGGCGAAAGGGCCGCTGACGCTGATTCTCGCCGGACTGCCGATCGGCCTGTGGGCCTTGCTGGAATGGCGCTGGCGCGCGCTCTGGCGGGGCCTGCCATGGATCCGCGGAAGCCTGCTGATGCTCCTGGTGGCGGCGCCCTGGTACCTGCTGGCGGAGTTGAAGACGCCGGGCTTCCTCGAGTACTTCCTGCTCGGCGAGCATTGGCAGCGCTTCGTCACCGCCGGCTGGGACGGCGACCGCTACGGCAATGCACACGCCTATCCCTACGGCAGCGTCTGGCTGTTCCTGCTGGCCGCCGCGTTTCCCTGGAGCCTCTGGCTGCCGCTGCTGCTCTGGCTGGGCTGGCGCCAGCGCGGGGAAGTGGTCGATGGCGTCGCCTCGCGCAGGCGCTACTGGCTGTTCTGGGGACTGGCGCCGTGCCTGTTCTTCACCTTCGCCGGCAACGTCCTCTGGACCTACGTGCTGCCCGGCCTGCCGGCCCTGGCGTTGCTCGCCGCCGACCTGCTGCGCGCGCCGCTGGCGCGCAGCGCCTGGCTGCGGCGTGGCGGGCTGGCCTGCCTGGCGCTGACCCCATTGCTGTTCGCGCTGTTCCTCGGCTCCCTGCTGCTGGGCTCGCGCGCCGAGCAGAAGTCCACCGCCGCGCTGCTGGCCAGCGACGCCGGCTGGCGCGAGCGGCCGCTGGTGTTCTGGCCGAAGCGGCCGTACTCGGCAGTGTTCTACAGCGGCGGGCGGGCACAACGGGCGGAGGACAGCGAACTGGCCGGCTGGTTGCGTCGCGACGCCCTGCTGGCGATCCGCTCGCGTTCGTTCGGCGCCTTGCCCGACGAGGTGCGCCAGCGCTTGCGCTGCCGGCCGCCGGTGGGACAGTACCAGCTATGCCAGGGCGTCGCGCCGCCTGGCTGAGGCTACTTCGGCCGGTAGGCGCAGTGGCCGGGACGCGGGCCGATGCGCGGGTGGTTGCGGCAGGTGTCCGGGCGGCGGGCATAGATGGTGCACAGGCGGGTCTTGCGGTCGAGGTACAGGCAGTCGCCGTTGGCCATGCGGGTGAGGGTGAAGATCTCGCGCTTGTGGTTGAAGTGCTCGATCACGCCATCCTTTTCCAGTCGCTTGGCGATTCGCTTGGCCGGCTCCTCGCGCTCGAACTCGTCGACCAGTCGCATGCGGATCAGGTCGTCGATGCGCACTTCCACCGGCAGCGTGCAGCAGGTCGCGTTGCACTCGCCGCACAGGCCTTCGCGGTATTTCACCCAGGTATCCAGGCGGTCGGGGTCGGCGGCGGCGAGCGGGATCTTCTTCATCGGCG
>NZ_SCND01000232.1:0-9681 GCF_005503585.1 Pseudomonas sp. 2VD | reverse complement strand
ACTTTTTTGCACCGACGGGCCGGATGCGTGGTATCGAGGGCCGAGGTGTTCATGGCGACTCCGTCTGGATCTTCAAGGGCAAGCGCTCGAGCAGGGCCGCGCCGGGCGCGGCTGCGCCCGGCGGCGGACTACTTCGGATAGCCGGCGCGCTTCATCTCGCGGGCGGTGCTCTGCTGCGCGGCGGCGAGCGCCTGGTCGCTGCTCATCTGCCCGGTGAGGGCGGCGGAGAACAGCTTGCCGACCTGGGTGCCGATGGCCTGGAACTCGGGGATGGTGACCAACTGGATGCCGACGTAGGGCACCGGCTTCAGCGTCGGATGGTTGGGATCGACGCGCTTCAGCGATTCCAGGGTGACCCGCGCGAACGGCGCGGCGGCCAGGTAGGCCTCGCTGTAGGTCGAGGCGCGGGTGCCGGGCGGCACGTTGGCCACGCCTTCCCTGTCCGCCACCAGCTTGCCGTACGCCTGCGAGGTGGCCCAGGTGGCGAAGGCCTTCGCCGCGTCCTTGGCGCGCGAGCTGGCGGGAATCGCCAGGGCCCAGGAATACAGCCAGGAGGCGCCCTTGTCGGTGACTTCCCGGGGGGCGAAGGCGAAGCCGGTGGCGTCGGCGACCTTGCTCTGGCTCTTGTCGGTGACGAACGAACCGGCGACGCTGGCGTCCACCCAGATCGCGCACTTGCCGCTGTTGAACAGCGCCAGATTCTCGTTGAAACCGTTGCTGGAGGCGCCGGGCGGGCCGTACCGCTTGAGGGTGGAGACATAGAAGGCCAGTGCCTTCTTCCATTCGCCGCCGCTGAATTCGGGCTGCCATCGCTCGTCGAACCAGCGTGCGCCGAAGGCGTTGGCCAGGGTGCCGATCAACGCCATGTTCTCGCCCCAGCCGGCCTTGCCGCGCAGGCAGATGCCGTACTGGCCCTGGTCCGGGCGGTTGAGCCTGGCGGCGAACTCGCCGAGCTGGGTCCAGGTCGGTTGCTCGGGCATCCGCAGCCCGGCCTGCTGGAACAGGTCCTTGCGGTAGTAGGTGATCGAGGCTTCGGCGTAGAACGGCAGGGCGTACAGCGTGCCCTTGACGGAGAGACCGTCGCGCACCGAGGGCAACAGGTCGTCCAGGGCGTAGTCGGCGGGCAGCCCGCTCATCGGCTCCAGCCAGCCCTTGGCGCCCCACAGCGCGGCTTCGTACATGCCGATGGTGAGCAGGTCGAACTGTCCGCCCTGGGTGGCGATGTCGGTGGTCAGGCGCTGGCGCAGGACGTTCTCTTCGAGCACCACCCATTTCAGCGCGATGTCCGGGTGGCTTTCCTCGAACACCTTGGACAGGCGCTGCATGCGGATCATGTCGTTGTTGTTGACCGTGGCGATGGTCAGGGTCTCGGCGCCCTGGGCCAGCAGCGGCAGGGCGAGGCAGGCGGCGGCCAGGCAGGCCTTGATCGAGTCGTTCATCGGTGAACTCCTCTTCCGAGCCGGCGGGCGGCGCGGAAGACATTATTGTTTTTGTGTCGCTCGCTGCCGATTACACAGGCGCGTCACGCAACCGACAAAGCCTCGACTGCACTTCGACCGATACTTTTTTGCACCGCCGGGGTGGGGCGGTGGAGGCTCAGAGCAGGTTCTGCTCGGTCAGCCGCTGGGTCACCAGGCGCCGGTAGCCGGTGGGCGTCATGCCCTTGAGCTGCTGGAAGCGCCGGTTGAAATTGGACAGGTTGCTGAAGCCCGACTCGAAGCACACCTCGGTCACCGGCAGCTCGCTGCGGGCCAGCAGCTCGCAGGACTTGCTGATGCGCAGGCGGTTGACGAACTCGACGAAGCCGCGCCCGGCGGCCTGCTTGAAGAAGCGCGAGAAGTAGGTGGGGGTCATGCCCAGGTGGGCGGCGACCTGCTCCTGGGTGAGGTCCTGGGCGTAGTGCTGGAAGATGTAGTCCACCGCCCGGTTGATCCGTTCGACGTTGTGCTCGTCGGCCAGTTGCGAGGAAGTGACGGTGGAGAGCAACTGGTAGTCCTCGCATTCGGCGAGCTGTTCCATGAGGATAAAAAAGTATCCCAGGCGGGTCATGCCGCCGCTGTCGGCGATGCGTTGCAACAGTCGCCGGCTTTCGCCGATCAGCGCCGGGTCGCGGAACTCGATGCCGTAGCGCGCCCGCGCCAGCAGCGGGGCCAGGCGGTTCAGCTCGGAGAATACGCCGCTGCCGTCCTCCAGCACCTCGTCAGTGAAGTTCACCAGCATGTCGCGCCGGGCCACCACCTCGTCGGGCTCGACCTGGCTGATCCAGTTGTGCGGCAGGTTGGGGCCGGTGAGGAACAGGGTGTCGGGGGCGAAGTTGCCGATGTAGTCGCCGATGAATACCTTGCCGGAGCTGGCGACGATCAGGTGCAGTTCGTATTCCTTGTGGAAGTGCCAGCGCACCAGCGGGCTGGGGAAGCCGTGCTGGCGGTAGATCAGCGAATGGCCTTCGTGGTCGTCCATCAGCTCGTAGGACGGATCGGTGACTTTGCTGGCTCTGGGCATGGGCGCGGGCCGACCGGGGGAACGAAGGCACATCCTAGCCCGAAGCGGCGGGGCTGTGCAGGGGCGGGCAGCGGCCGTGGCGCTGTCCGCCGCCATCCACCCCAAGGCCGGGGCGTGGCGTGGTCCGGGTTGCCGTTGCGGACCGGGCGGTTGTCGAGGCGCGCGCTCTTCGACCCCGCTTCAGCGCCGTTGGCCTGCTCGCTGCCGATCGGCCTCCGGCGATCAGCGGCTGGCCTTGCGATAGGCCCCCGGCTGCTGTCCGGTGGCCTTGTGGAAGGCACGGGTGAAGGCGGCGGTGGACTGGTAGCCGACCGCCGCCGCGACCTCGGCGACGCTGGCGTCGGCGCGCAGCAGGGCGCAGGCGCGGTGCATGCGCAGGGCCAGCAGGACCTGTCCCGGTGACTGACCGCTGAGTTCGTTGAAGCGCTTGAAGAAGGCCGAGCGCGAGAGTCCGGTGCGCTCGGCCATCTGCTCCAGGCTCCAGGGCTGTTCGGGTGCCTCGATCAGCGCTTCCAGCAGGCCGGCGAACTGCGGCTGGCGGGCCAGTGCCACCAGGCCGCCGAGGGTCGGGTTGTCGAGCACCTGCTGGCGCAACACGTAGAGGAACAGCAGGTGGCTGAGGCGCTCCAGCAGCACCGGCGACGGCGCCGGCTGGCGGCGGCACTCGTCGACGATCAGGGCGAACAGGCGTCGCGCCGCGTCCAGCGCCGGATCGCCGGCGCGCAGGATCAGCCAGTCGGGCAGGGCGTCGACGATCAGCCCGGACAATCCCGAGTGGAAGTGGAAGAACCCGCAGACCAGGCCGGCACCGTCCGCCGCGTTCCACTCCAGCGCCTGCATTTCGCCGCGTGGCTGGCAGCGCGCGGCCTCGGCGGTGGCCTCGCTGGACAGGCGGAACTCGACGTCGCGCAGGAAGAACAGCGCGTCGCCGCTGTCCAGCCGCCAGCCCCGGGCGCTTCCGGCGACGTGCGCCCAGCAGTGTCCCTGCACCACCAGGTGGAAGCTGGCACGCGCCAGACCGTGGGTGGAGGCATGCCAGCCGCCGCAGTAGCGACCGACGTGGAACAGGCTGGTGTCGACTTCGAGGCTGTCTAATAACCAATCGACAAGCGGGTTGGACGAATTCATCTAAGGGAAAGACTCAAGAGCAAGTGATAGCGACTTTAGAATATTGAATGGATTTCTTATTACCAAGAGACTTCTTCGACACCTCAACCACCGGAGTCGAAAGCATGTCACGCGTTCCCGTGCTCACCCTGGAAAACGCCCCCGAGGCGGCGCGTCCGTTCCTCCAGACCGCGCTGAACAACTCGGGTTATATCCCGAATCTGCTCGGCGTGCTGGCCAATGCGCCGGCCGCCCTGGAAACCTACCTCACCGTGTCCGGGCTGAACGCCAAGGCCAGCCTCGGCCTGCCCGAGCGGGAAGTGGTGCAACTGGTGGCGGCCACCACCCATGGCTGCGACTTCTGCGTTGCCGGGCACACCGCGGTGGCGCGCAACAAGGCGCGCCTGCCGGAGCCGGTGATCGAGGCCCTGCGCGCCCGCGGCGAACTGCCCGATGCCCGCTACGAAGCCCTGGCCGACTTCACCCGCGCGGTGATCGCCAGCCGCGGTGCGGTCACCGACGAGCAGTTCGAAGCCTTCCGCGCCGCTGGTTTCGACCAGGCCCAGGCCCTGGAAGTGATCCTCGGGGTGAGCCTGGCGACGCTCTGCAACTTCGCCAACGTGTTCGCCCGCACGCCGCTCAATGCCGAGCTGGAGCAATATCGCTGGACCAACCCGCAGGCCTGAGCCTGCGCTTGCCGGGCGGCATGCCGCGCCGGCGCAAGGAGTGACGACCATGCTTGACCCGACCCTGAGCGACTGGCTCGACCGCCAGGCCGACGCCCTCGACCGCGGCGACGCCGATCCCGCCGCGCTGCTGCCGCGCCTGGCCGCCGCCGGCGTGCTCGGCGTGGCGGTGGAGGAACGCCTCGGCGGCGCCGGCGGCACGCTCGCCGACGCGGTGGAGCGGGTGGCCGCGGTGGCGGCGCGCTCGCTGACCGCGGCGTTCGTCTTCTGGGGCCAGCGCGCCTTCATCGAGTACCTGTTGCAGAGTCCCAACCAGGAACTGCGCCAACGCCTGCTCGGCGACCTGCTGGCCGGCCGCCTGGCCGGCGCCACCGGGCTGTCCAACGCGATGAAGTTCCTTTCCGGGATCGAGGCGCTGCAGGTGGTGGCGCATGCGGAGGAGGCCGGCTGGCGGCTGGACGGTCGCCTGCCGTGGGTGACCAACCTGCGTAGCGGCGATTTCGTGGTGGCGGCGGCGATCGAACGCGGGGAGGGCGGCAGTCCCTTCGTCCTGGCGATTCCCGAAGGACTCGCCGGCTTGCAGCGCTCGGCGGACCTGCGCCTGCTCGGCCTGCAATGCAGCAACACCGCCGCCCTCGACCTGCGCGCGGTGGCGGTCGGGCGCGACTGGCTGTTGCACGACGACGCCCGGCAGTTCCTGCCACGGGTGCGCCCGGCCTTCCTCGGCCTGCAATGCGGCATGGCCATCGGCCTGGCGCGCCGCGCACTGGACGAAGTGCAGCGGCACCTGGGCGGCAGCCGTTCGCTGCTGGATGGCGAGCTGGCGGCACAGCGCGAAACCCTCGACGGACACGTGGCGGCGCTGCACGCCGGACTGGCCAGCGGCGAGTTCGCCAGTCAGCCGGCACGCCTGTTCCGCATCCGCATCGGGCTCGCCGAAGCCGCCGCCAATGCCGTGCAACTGGAGTTGCAGGCCAGCGGCGGCAAGGCCTACCTGAGCGAGCACGGCGCCGGTTTCGCCCGCCGCTGGCGCGAGTCGGCGTTCGTCCCGATCGTCACGCCGAGCCTGGTGCAACTGCGCGCCGAATTGCAACGCCAGGCCGAGGCCAAGGCATGAGCGAGGCGCTCCTCGACGCTCGCGGGATCGCCCTCGGCTATCCGCGCGGTGCCGGCTGGCAGGCGGTGCTCGGCGATTTCGACCTGCGCCTGGGCGCCGGCGAGGTGGTCTCGATCCTCGGTCCCAGCGGGGTCGGCAAGTCCAGCCTGCTGCGCGTGCTGGCCGGCCTGCAGGAGCCGGCCGCCGGCAGCGTGCGGGTACTCGGCGAGCCCCTGCGCGGCCCGCATCCGGGCGTCGCGGTGGCGTTCCAGGACCCCAGCCTGTTGCCTTGGCTGAACCTGGAGAAGAACGTCGCCTTCGGCCTCGATTTCGCCCGCCAGCCGCACCTCGACGCGGCCACCCGCCAGGCCCGCGTCGACCAGGCGATCGCCGCGGTCGGCCTGGAGCACGCCCGTGCCCGCTACCCGGCACAACTCTCCGGCGGCATGGCCCAGCGCACCGCGCTGGCCCGCTGCCTGGCACGGCAGCCGAAGGTGCTGCTGCTCGACGAACCTTTCGGCGCGCTGGACGAAGTGACCCGCGCCGACATGCAGCAGCTGCTGCTGCGGGCGATCCACGAGCGCGGCACCGCCGTGGTCCTGATCACCCACGATATCGACGAGGCCCTGCTGCTCTCCGAACGCATCCTGCTACTGGGTGACAGCCCGGCGCGGACCCTCGGCGAGTGGCGCATCGACCTGCCGCAGCCACGCGCGGAGCTGGTCGAGGAACTGGGCGCGTTGCGCATCGAGATCCTGAAAACCCTACGGCGGGCGAGCCGCACCCATGCCCATCCCATCGCTCAGCCGGAGGCCTCCCATGTGCCTGGACGACCCGACCCATTCCCGACGTGACATCCTCAAGCTCGCCGCGCTGCTCAGCGCCGCCGGCGCGTTGCCGCTGCTGAGCAGCCTGCAGGCGCGTGCCGCCGCCGAACCCGACGCGCCGGTGCGCATCGGCTACCTGCCGATCACCGACGCCACGCCCTTGCTGGTGGCCCATGCCAACGGCCTGTTCGAGGCCGAGGGCATCCAGGCCGAACGGCCGGTGCTGTTGCGTAGCTGGGCGCAGGTGATCGAGGCGTTCATCTCCGGCCAGGTCAACGTCATCCACCTGCTGTCGCCGATGACCGTCTGGGCCCGCTACGGCAGCAAGGTGCCGGCCAAGGTGGTGGCCTGGAACCACGTCGGCGGCTCGGGGCTCACGGTGGCTCCGGAGATCGCCGACGTGCGCCAGCTCGGCGGCAAGAGCGTGGCGATCCCGTTCTGGTACTCGATCCACAACGTGGTGTTGCAGCAACTGCTGCGCGACAACGGCCTGCGCGCGGTGAGCCGCGCGGTGGGCGCGGCGCTGGCCGCCGACGAGGTCAACCTGGTGGTGCTGCCGCCTTCGGACATGCCGCCGGCGCTGGCCAGCAAGCGCATCCACGGCTACATCGTCGCCGAGCCGTTCAACGCCCTGGCGGAGAACCTCAAGGTCGGCCGGGTACAGCGCTTCACCGGCGATGTCTGGCGCAACCACGCCTGCTGCGTGGTGTTCATGCACGAACACGACCTGGAGCGGCGGCCGCAGTGGTCGCAAAAGGTGGTCAACGCCATCGTCAAGGCCCAGCTATGGACTCGCGAGCACCGCGCCGAGGCCGCACAGTTGCTGTCCAAGGCCGGAGCCAACCGCTACACGCCGCACGCGCCGGAGGTCCTCGGCCGGGTGCTGGCGCCGGGCGCCGAGGAGCAGCAGGCCTATCTCGCCAGCGGCGCGATCCGCCACGCCGACTGGCAGGAGCGGCGCATCGACTTCCAGCCCTATCCCTATCCGAGCTACACCGAGGAACTGGTGCGGCGGCTGAAGGACACCCTGATCGAAGGCAATAATGCCTTCCTCGCCAGCCTCGATCCGCGCCAGGTGGCCAGTGACCTGGTGGACGACCGCTTCGTCCGCCAGGCCCTGGCAGAGGTCGGCGGATTGCAGGCGTTCGGCCTCGCCGAGGGCTTCCAGCGCAGCGAGGAGATCAGCCCGTGAGGCAGACCCTGCGC
Organism: Pseudomonas sp. 2VD; assembly: GCF_005503585.1. Lineage (NCBI taxonomy): Bacteria > Pseudomonadati > Pseudomonadota > Gammaproteobacteria > Pseudomonadales > Pseudomonadaceae > Pseudomonas > Pseudomonas sp. 2VD. Next base: position 2,257 of record NZ_SCND01000232.1, on the reverse strand, counting down.
CAGGGCGCTCTGGGCGTTGCCGGGCTGCTGGCGCTGTTCGCCCTGTGGTGGCTCGGCGTGGCCCTGTTCGGCGCCGCCGACGGCCTTTCGGCACGCTTCTCGCCGCAGGCGACGTTGCTCAGCCTGGGTGAACTGCTGGAGCGCCGCGAACTCTACGAGCATGTGCTGGTGAGCCTGAAACGGGTCCTGCTGGGCTTGTTCCTGGCGCTGCTGGTGGGAGTGCCGCTGGGGCTGCTGGTGGGCGCCTCGCGTAACCTGGAAGCGGCGACCACTCCGGCGTTCCAGTTCCTGCGGATGATCTCGCCGCTGTCGTGGATGCCCATCGCGGTGATGCTGATGGGCGTGGGCGACCAGCCGATCTATTTCCTGCTGGCCTTCGCCGCGCTCTGGCCGATCCTGCTGAATACCGCCGCCGGCGTGCGCCAGCTCGACCCGCGCTGGCTGCAACTGAGCCGCAGCCTCGCCGCCACGCCCTGGGAAACCCTGCGCCGGGTGATCCTGCCGGGCATCCTCGGCCATGTGCTGACCGGCGTGCGCCTGGCCATCGGCATCCTCTGGATCGTCCTGGTGCCCTGCGAGATGCTCGGCGTCAGCGCCGGGCTCGGCTACTACATCCTCGACACCCGCGACCGCCTGGCGTACTCCGAGCTGATGGCGATGGTGCTGCTGATCGGCCTGCTCGGCTATCTGCTCGACGCCGCGGCGCGCGGACTCTACCGGCGCTGGGCGCACGGAGCGCTCGGGTAGGACGAGGTACCGGTGCGCTGGCGGATAGCGCCGGGGCGCTATTCGCCCTACGGGTAATGGGGATGCTCGGGTAGGGCGAATAGCCGCTCGCGGCTATCCGCCGGACGGGGTTCCGGTGCGTTGGCGGATAGCGCCGGGGCGCTATTCGCCCTACGGGTAATGGAGAGGTTCGGGTAGGGCGAATAGCCGCTCGCGGCTATCCGCCGGACGGGGTTCCGGTGCGCTGGCGGATAGCGCCGGGGCGCTATTCGCCCTACGGGATTCGAGGCTCGGGTGGGGGGGCGAATGTGTTGATCCGCCAACACTTGCCCAGCAGTTGCGCCCGCCCAGCGACAGGGGCTTGCCAGCCAGGCCTTGCCCGGCGCGGCCCCGCGGCCCGGCACGGGCTGTGCACGGGGTGCCGGATGCACAGGCAAGCCAAGGAGTCCCCATGCCGCGCGAAATCCGTCTCAACGCCTTCGAAATGAACTGTGTCGGCCACCAGTCGCCCGGCCTCTGGGCGCATCCGCGCGACCGCTCTTCGCAGTACAAGGACCTGGAGTACTGGACCGACCTGGCGCGGTTGCTCGAACGCGGCCGTTTCGACGGACTGTTCATCGCCGACGTGCTGGGCATCTACGATGTGCTCGACGGCAATGGCGACGCGGCGATCAGCCAGGCCGCCCAGGTACCGGTGAACGACCCGCTGGCGCTGATCACGCCGATGGCCGCGGTGACTCGCCACCTGGGCTTCGGCCTGACCGCCTCGCTGTCCTTCGAGCATCCCTATCCCTTCGCCCGCCGACTCTCGACCCTGGACCACCTGACCAAGGGCCGGATCGGCTGGAACGTAGTGACCTCCTACCTGGAAAGCGGCGCGCGCAACCTCGGCCAACAGGCCCAGCTCGACCACGACCGCCGCTACGACTATGCCGACGAATACCTACAGGTGCTCTACAAGCTCTTCGAAGGCAGTTGGGAGGACGGCGCGGTGCTCCGCGACCGTCGCCGAAGGATCTTCAGCGACCCGGGCAAGATTCACGAGATCCGCCATGTCGGCGAGCACTTCCAGGTACCCGGCATCCATCTCTGCGAACCGTCGCCGCAGCGCACGCCGGTGCTCTACCAGGCCGGCGCGTCGAGTCGTGGCAAGCGCTTCGCCGCCGAGCACGCCGAGTGCGTGTTCGTCGCCGCGCCATCGAAGACCGTGCTCAAGCAGGCGGTCGCCGACATCCGCCAGCGCGTCGCCGAGGCCGGCCGCGATCCGCGCAAGGTACTGGTGTTCAACCTGCAGACGGTGGTGCTGGGCGAAACCGACGCCAAGGCCAGGGCCAAGTTCGACGAATACCGCGCCTTCGTCAGCTACGAAGGGGCCCTGGCGCTGATCTCCGGCTGGACCGGGATCGACTTCGGCCAGTATCGGCCGGACCAGGTACTGCGGCACATCCACACCAATGCGATCCAATCGGCGGTGGAAGAGTTTTCCAGCGCCGATCCGACGCGCACCTGGACCTGTCTCGTCTACACATCT